>JBBSEL010000454.1:0-4514 GCA_038239755.1 Chloroflexia bacterium
CAAGCAGAAAGCGAGGCTCTCGTGATCATCACCGATGTCACCACCATCAAGTTGCTCTTCCCCATGAAGGTGGCGATGGCGGACGCGATCCACTACATGCCCGCCCGCCCCACCCTGCTGGTGCAAGTGCATACCGACGAGGGGATCGTCGGGCTGGGTGAGGCGGCGGCCTATGGTGGCTTCCTGGAGAGTACCGAGGCGCTCATCCTGGGGGAGTTGCGCCGCACGATCCTGGGTCAAGATCCCTTCCGCGTGGAGAAGCTCTGGCAATTGATGGCGACCCGTGCCCAGCAACGAGGGCGGCGCGGCATGTTGATGATGGCGATCAGCGGCGTGGATATCGCTCTCTGGGATATTATCGGCCAGGCCACCCGCACACCGCTGTACCGCTTGCTGGGCGGCTACCAGGATACCCTCCCGGTCTATGCCTCGGCGGGGTTTTATGCCCAGGACAAGGACGCCCAGGCATTGGCCGCCGAGGTAGAGGGCTATGCGGCGCGCGGCTTCGGCTGCGTGAAGATCAAGGTGGGCCGCCAGCCCGACGCTTTGCTGAACCCCCTGCGGGAGATGTCCGCTCCCGACTATGCGACGGTGACCTTTGAGGAGGATGTGGAGCGGGTGCGGGCGGCGCGGCGGGCCATCGGGCCGCGGGTGCGGCTCGCCATTGATGCCAACAACGCCTGGACCCCTTCGCTGGCCCTGAAGTTCATGCAGGCAGTGGCCGATCAGGATATCTACTGGCTGGAGGAGCCGGTCGCCACGGATGATCTCGACGGCTCGGCTCTGGTCGCCCACCAGTTGATCACCCCCGTCTCCGGCTACGAGACAGAAACCGGATTGCCCGGCTTCCGCGATCTGATCACCCGCCATGCGGTGGATATCGTGCAGCCCGATGTCATCTGGTCCGGGGGCATCACCGAATGCCGTAAGATCGCCGCCCTGGCCCAGGCCTATGGCCTGCCGGTCATCCCGCATGTCTTTTCGTCGGCGGTGAGTTCAATTGCAAATATGCATTTCATCGCCGCGCTGCCGAACGGCAGTTGGTTGGAGTGGGACCAGAACCCCAATCCGCTCCGCACCGAGCTGTTCGAGGAGCCGCTGACGGTGGACAGCACGGGCCATGTGCGGCTGCCGGACGCGCCGGGGTTGGGCGTGCGGCTGAACCAGGCGACGATTGACCGCTATCGTATCGCGGCGCACCAGTTCTAGCGACCACGCCCACCGGCGGCTTAATAGCCCGGCAAAGGAGGACGATCTCGTGACCAACTACAGCGGGGTGGAAACGTACCAGATGCGCATCGGCGGGGAGTGGCGCGGCGCAAGTGACGGGCGTACCCGACTGGTGTTGAACCCGGCCACCGGCGCAGCGTTTGCCGAGGTGCCGGAGGGGACGCGGGACGATGCGCGGGCGGCGCTGGAAGCGGCCCAGGCCGCCCAACCCGCCTGGGCGGCGCGCACAGGAGTGGAGCGCGCCGCCATCCTGGGGCAGATCGTCGCGGGCATCCGCGCCGACGCCGAACGCCTGGCCCGCCTGGTGGTACGGGAGCAGGGTAAGCCACTGGTGGAGGCGCGGGGCGAAATCGGCGGCACGGCAGGGTTCTTTGAATACTTCACCTCGTTTGCCCGCGCCCCGCTGGGCGAAATTATCGCCGCCGATAACCGGGACGAGGACATCTGGATCCGCAACGTCCCCTATGGGGTGGTTGTCGGCATCATCCCCTGGAACTATCCCGCCGCCCTGTTCGCCCGCAAGGTAGCCCCCGCGTTGATGGCGGGCAACACCATCGTCATCAAGCCGCACGAAGATACGCCGCTCAGCGCGCTGGCCCTGGCCCAGATCTGTGAGGCGGCGGGGGTGCCTGCCGGGGTGGTCAACGTCGTCACCGGGGCGGGCACGGTGGTCGGGGACGCGCTGGTGCGCGACCGGATCACCCAACTGGTCACTGTTACCGGGTCGGTGCGCGCCGGTCGCCAGATCCTTGCGGCAGCCGCTGAGAATATTACCCCTGTCTCGCTCGAATTGGGCGGGAAGGCGCCGTTCATCGTTATGGACGACGCCAACCTGGACGCCGCCGTGCGGAACGCGATCCAGGCCCGCTTCGTCAACTGCGGGCAGGTCTGTACCTGCAACGAGCGCACCTATGTGCAGCGCCGGGTCTATGACGCTTTTCTGGACCGCTACGTGGCCGGGGTAGGGGCGTTGCGGCTGGGCGACCCGATGCGCACCGATATTGATATCGGCCCGAAGGTCAACCAGCTGGAACTAGAAAAACTGGAACAGATGGTGGCGCGGGCGCAGGCGCAGGGTGCCCAGGTGGCGCTGGGCGGCGGGCGGCCCAGCGGGGCGGCCTTTGAACGCGGCTTCTGGTATGCCCCGACGGTGCTGACCAACGTGCGGAACGACATGGACATCATGCAGCAGGAGATCTTCGGCCCGATCTCGCCGGTGATGGCCTTCGATGATTTTGAAGAAGTGCTGGCGCTCGCCAACGACAGCCCCTATGGCCTGAGCGCCTACCTGTTCACCAACGACCTCCAGCGCATGATGCGGGCTGTGCAGGCGATCCGGTTCGGGGAAATTTATATCAACAAGATCGGTCCAGAGCAGTTCCAGGGCTTCCATACCGGCTACGGCCTGAGCGGCATGGGCGGCGACGATGGACACCACGGCTTTGACCACTATTTCCGCAAGAAGACCGTCTATGTGAATTACGGTGAGCCTTCGACCGCTGGCCTCATGCCCTATACCGATCCCGTCGCCGAGCTACCTCCGCAGTAGGGGCGCGGCAGGCGGTTCGCTAAAGAAGGAAATCGCGCAGATGCATGGAGCAGCGGACAAAGCACCGGCACGTCCCGCCGACCAACGCGTGGCATTGCTCGCCCTGAACCCCTATGAGGCACGCACGGCGGCAGCGATTTTCGAGCGCTTGTTCCCCGCCGATGAGCATAGTCCCGGCGCGACTGAGATCGGCGTCGTCACCTACCTTGACCGGGCGCTCGCCGGAGCGTATCGGGATCATGTCGAAACCTACCGGGTGGGGCTGGCGACCCTGGATCAGGTGGCCCACACCCGCTGGGGCCGCCCCTTTGCCGACGGCGACCCGGCGCAGCAGGACGCGGTGATCGCCGACATGGAGCAGGATATGCTACCGGAGTTGCGCGTGCCGCCCGCCCGCCCCTTCTTCGCGCTGCTCCGCACCCACCTGCAAGAAGGGCTGTTTGCCGACCCGGCCTATGGCGGCAACCGCGACACGCAGGGCTGGCGGTTTCTGGGCCATACCGGAGTCTGGTTCGCGAACAGCGCCGAGGAGAACCTGGCGACCGAGCCGGTTACCAAAGGTGGGGTGATTCAGGCGCTGGCCGACGTGGGCTATGCGCTGGACGGCGGGCCGCGTGAGCCGTTGACCGTGCCCGGCTACGATCCCCAGCGCGGCGGGGCACCGCCGTCCGGCCCCGCCGATGTGGTGCTGGTGGGGGTTGGCGCGGCGGGGGCGATGGCCGCCGCCCTCCTGGCCCAGGCCGGACTGCGCGTCGTCGGGCTGGAGGCGGGGCCGTGGCGCACCCGCCGCGATTTCGTGCCCGACGAGCTAGGATCGGCCTATTACTGCCGGGGCGAAATGGGGCTGAAGTTCCTAAGCGAATTGCCCCGCTGGCGGCGCACCCCCGCCGAGCCGACCCGCCCCGCTCCGATCACGCTGGGGCGGATGATGAACGGCGTGGGCGGCTCGGTCATCCACTGGGGTGGGGCGCTCCGCCGCTGCCACCCCCACCACTTCCAGTATCTCACCCACATCCGCGACCGCTGGGGTGACCGGGTGCTGCCGGACGGGCATACCCTGGTCGATTGGCCGGTCACCTATGCCGACCTGGAGCCGTATTATACAGAAATCGAGGACCAGATCGGCGTGGCGGGCGACGGCGCGCTCAATCCGTTTGTGCCGCGCAGCAAACCTTATCCCCTACCCCCACTGCGCCCGTTCACGATGGGCGAGGCGTTCGACAAAGCCGGGACGGCCCTGGGATTGCACCCCTATCCCACCCCCGTGGCGGTCAACAGCGCGCCGTATAACGGCTACCCGGCTACCGAGTACTGCGCCTGGAGTGGCGGCTTCGGCCCGTTCAACGATGAGCGCTGGCATCCCGGCCTGACCTGGGTGCCCGCCGCGCTGGTAAGCGGGAACTTCGATCTGCGGACCGGCTGCCGCGTCGTCCGCATCCTCACTGACCGCGCCGGGCACGCCAGCGGCGTGGAGTATGTGGACGCCAATGGGAACTGGCAGGTGCAAGAGGCGCGCACGGTCATCCTGTGCAGCTACACATTCGAGAATGTGCGCCTGCTGCTCCTCTCCGGCGATGGGCAGCATCCCGACGGCCTGGGCAACAACAGCGGCCAGGTGGGGCGGCACCTGATGGTCAAGATGTGGTCCGATGTGTCCGGCTTTGTGCCCGATCTCGTGTTCAATGCCCACACCGGCCCGGCAGCCCAGATGTGGAGCCTGGACGATTTTATTGCC
>JBBSEL010000455.1:0-4511 GCA_038239755.1 Chloroflexia bacterium
ATCCGATTAAATAAGCCCGAGGCGGGGCGGGATGTGCCCTCCACGAAAGGACCATCATGGCCTATATTCGGACCTTCAGCTTTGTCATCCCGGTAGAGCGGCTGGCAGAAATGCAGCCGGGGCACAACCTCTATATGGCGACGGTAGACGGCACGCAGATCGTGGCGCAGAACAGCCAGGGTTACCACCGGGGCGGGGTCTGGACGCGGCAGCAAGCCGATGGCACCCTGAAGATCGTGATTTATACCCAGTGGGAGGCGCTGAGCCAGATCGACAAGTATGTGGTCACGCCGATGATTGTCGATTACGAAGCCGATATCGCCCGCTACCATAGTCCGCCGGTGGTCGAGATCTTCGAGCTACTGGCCTAGGGCGGTTCCGGCCTAGGCCCGGTGTGCTGTGGCGGCAGCGGCGCGATCGGCCCACCGCCCTTGCCTAGAATGGAAGCTTAAAGCTTTTGCCATGTTTACTTTTATAAGCTGGGACTCGATGGGCGAGTTATTGAGCGAGATCGGGATGGTCTTGCTCTTGTGTATCTTCCTCTTTGCCTGGGCGGCCCGGCTCCACGGGCAGGAAGAAGCGCGACGCGCCGCCCTTCCGCCGCCCGCCGACCCCTCCCCGACCCGCTCGCCCGACGGCATGGTCTCTGCCGTGCGTCCCCTGGTAGACGTGGATCACAGTGAGCCTGCGTCTGGAAACGACCCCCGTTCATGATGAATGCTACTCCGACGGCCCCAACGACCCCGAACCCGACGACCCCCCGGACCAGCCCCCGCATTCGCCGGATGACCCGCGTGCTGACGGTGATCACCGCGATTATGATCCTGGCCGTCTTCGCCATGTCGCTGTACGAGGTCTATATCATCAACTTCGGGCCGGATGCCGGGGCCTATTCGTTCGTGGTGCCCGACGAGGGCAACCTGCCGCCCGCCGACGCGCGCGGAGCCTTCCTGCAAATCACCGGCGACACATCACGCTATGGCACCAACCTGATCGCCCTGCTGGAGACGGAAACCCCCGGCGTGATCACGCCGGAGCAGGCGTTCCATGTGAAGCCGACGGAACTAAGCGCCGTGACGATCCGCCAGTCGGCGATCGCGGATAACGGCGACTACCGGGTGTATCGCATCGCCGCAGACGAATATCCGATGGGACAAGAGCGCCTGCCCAGCGGCACCGTGCTGCGGCTCTTCCCCCAATCTGGCCCCTGGCTCCCCGGCAATTATATCGTGGACATTCCCGCCAACGGGACCTTCGGGGGCCGAGAGTATTATGCGTTTGTGGTAGACGAGAAATAAAGGAAGAATTAAGAAGGAAGAATTAAGAAGGCACCTGGCACCCGTTTCTAATTCTTAATTCTTCCTTTTAAAAGCGAGGAACGAGAGCGATGAGCACATTGGTAGCAACGGATGCCGCCACCGTAGCGCGGCCCCTGGCCCCAGGGGTGGAGCCGGAGGGGGATACGACCGCACAGGATCATGGGTTGCCGCGTTTCTTTTTCGCGGCAGCGGCGGCGTTGTGCATCGCGGCGATCCACGGGCTGATCATGCGGCTGCCCCCGGTGGCCGAGTGGATTCGCGGCGCCGACTACGGCGGGCACCTGATCACCAACCTGGCCCTGACCCATATCACCATCGTCGGCGCGGGCACGATCAGCCTGACCGGGTTGATGTACTACATCTTGCCCCGGCTGACCCGCCGCCCGCTCTACAGCCAGAACCTGACCAACGTTTCCTTTTGGTTCACGATCATCGGCGTGTTCGGCTTCTACGTCGCCATGACCGCGATCGGGGCCTACGAAGGGGCGATGGTCCACGCCGGGTGGACCTATGAGGATGCCCGCAACTGGATGGGGGCCTGGCACAAAGCGCCGATGGCGATCACCGCCGCGATCATGGGCATTGGCTACTGGACGTTCGTTTTCAACGTCTATGCCAGCGCCCGGCGGGGTGGGGCGTATCGCAAGGAGAACCCGGCCAAGGGTGCCCCCGCCTACGACTGGCTGCTGGTGCAATTCTGCGTGGTGGCGGCGACCGGGCTGCTGATCGGCACCGTGCAGGGGGTGGTCCAGGTGTTGCCCTGGTCGCTCGACTGGCTGCGGGCCGCCGGCGAGGCCGGGCACCTGATCGACCCACTGTCGCACGCGCACATCAACCTCGTCGGCGGGGTGAGCATCGGGATCATGGCCCTGCTCTACTTCTTCCTGCCGCGGATGCTCAACCGGCCCATCTACAGCTACAAACTGGCGGTGTTCAGCTATTATACGGTGCTGTTCGGCGTGTTCGGCTTCTGGCTGGTCAATGTCGTGTTGGGCTTCTGGGAAGGCGGCATGGTCGTCGGCCAGCATATGGCCTACGACGATGTGCTGGCGAAGATGGGGCTGTGGCACAGCCTCCCGCAGGCGGGCACGGCGGCGGTGATGGGTATCGGCTTCTGGGCCTTCATCGCCAACATCCTGCTGACCCTGCGCCAGGGGGCCGCCGCCGATGCCCCGGCAGACCGCTGGCTGTCGCGGTTTATCGGCTTCAGTGTGGTGGCGCTCTTGCTCGGCACGATCCAGGGCGTGATCCAGATCCTCCACCCGGTGGAGCACTGGTTGGAGGGCGCACCCGGCACCGGCTGGATGATCACCCCTTATGCCCATGCGCAGCTCAACATGATCGGTTTTGCCATCATGGGCCTGGCGACGCTGAGCACGTTCGCGCTACCCCGCGTCACCGGTCGCCCGATTTATAGCGTCTCCTTTGCCCGGCGCACCCTGACCCTGCTGGGGGTGGGGATCAGCGCCAGCTATGTGGTCTACATGGCCCTGGGCCTGCTGGAGTCGATCCGGCTGCACCAATTGCTGGCCGACAGCGGGCTGGATATCGAAGCCGGGATGAACGGGATGGCGAGCGGCGACGGCGGCGTGGTCCAGACGGTGCAGGCGCGAGACGCGGTCGGGGGCGATCTGGTCCACTACGGGCTGATGATCCTGGTGGCCGTGCTGATCGGGCTGGCCTACTTCGCCTTCATGCGCCACATCGCCCTGAGCATCGGGATGCCGGTGGTCCGCCAGTATTTTCGCGATCTGGTGGCCCGCATCGGCCAGGGGCTGTACAACGGCACCCGCCCGCACCCCGGCGCGCTGCCCGCCAACCTGGCTGATGCTCCCCGCCGGGCGCTGATCGCCGGGTTCATCGAGACGATGGGCGGCTGGCTGGGCTTCATGGGCATGGGCTGGCTGACCAGCGGGCGCGGGTTTATCGGGATGCTGGTGCTGACGTTGTGGGCCACACTGTACTGGAGCTTCCTGTTCATCTTGCTGGCGGTGACCCAAGCGGGGGCCGAGGCGCTGGTGCCGGTGATCCTGACCTGGTTCTTCTTCCCGCTGCTCAGTGGCTACGGGGCCTATCGCACCTACCTGAGCGGGGCGCGGCAGCAGGCGGCGCGCAGCAAGTAGGCGAGTTGCGAGTTGCGAGTTGCGAGTTGTGAGTCGCGTGAAACGTGAAACGTGAAACGTGATGCGTGAATTGTAGGTGAGTAAATAGCCCCGGCAGGGGCGACAGAGGGTAGCCCATAGTGCCAACTATGGGGAAGATGGCCCCATAAGCAAGTCCCGGAGGGGCGACAGATCGGCACTTGCTGTGCTTCTTCTGTCGCCCCTCCGGGGCGTATCTATTTCCCGTTCGGCCTTTACCGCACGGCTCACGCCGTGGGCTACCGTCTGCCGCCCCTCCGGGGCTGGGATCGGGGGGGTGCCGTAATTTGTAGGATATGGGTCTGCCCATTGATGGTCGGGTGTCCGCAATATCGGGGACGCGTCACCATCAATGGGCAGACCCATATCCTACAAAGGGCATCGGGGCTTATGAAAGGGATCTCCGCGTAATCTGTTGATCATGTTGCCGGGGTTAGGCGGCGGGAAGACCCAGCCGGTCCAGCACCAGGGGCAGGATTTCCCCGGCGCGGGCTTCGATTTTGAGGGTGGCGAGGGGGTCGGCGCGGGTCGGGCCGATGTTGAGGATGCCGATGGGTTGCCCGGCGGCGTAGGCGGCGCGGACAAAGCGGTAGCCCGACCAGACGGTCAGCGACGAGCCGACGACCAGCAGCGCGTCAGCCTCGGCCACCCGGTCCATCACAAACTGGACGGTGTCGGCGGGCACCGACTCGCCGAAGAAGACGACGGCGGGCTTGAGGATGCCGTGGCAGGCGTCGCAGGACGGGACGCGGAAGCCGGTAAACAGGGTGGTGGTCAGTTCGGCGTCGCCGTCGGGGGCGACGGCGGTGGCAGTAGCCGTCCAGGTGGGGTTGAGCGCCTGGAGCTTGGCCTGCATCTCCGCCCGCGTGATCAAGGTTCGGCAGGTCAGGCAGACCACCGCGTCATTGTGCCCGTGCAGTTCCAGCACCCGTTCGCTGCCCGCCGCTAGATGCAGCCGATCCACGTTCTGGGTGATCAGGTAGTGGACCCGCCCGGCCTGCTCCAATTGGGCCAGCGCCCGGTGCGCCGGGTTGGGCGTGGCGCGGGCGAA
>JBBSEL010000456.1:0-4507 GCA_038239755.1 Chloroflexia bacterium
GACGACTCGGCGGGTGGTCGCCCGTCGAAGGCGCGGGCGGCGATGAGGTGCGCGGTGACCGGCGCGATCCCGGGCTGAAGGAAGGAGAAGGCGTGAGTCTCGGTGGCCTGGTCGTCCACGGTCACGCGGGAATGCTGGCGCAGGTGCTCGGCCCACGAGGGGACGATGAAGTTCTCCAGGTAGCGCTCGGGATCGGCCAGGTCGCGAAAGAGGTCCCAGCGCAGCGCGCCCTCGCGGCGGCGGAAGCGGCGCATCGCCTCCATCGCCTCGGTGAACTCGTTTGCCCGCTCGGCGGGGACTCGGTATTCGATCGTGACCAGCACCGGCCCGTCCTCCAGGGCCGGAGTCAGTGCCAGTTGGGGATCGTTCCAGTGCCCGGAGGGTGTCAGGTCGAGGCCCTGCACCTGGTGCAGCGGCCAGCGCCAGATCGCCGCCAGCCCCCCGGCCAGGGTCAGCGCGGCAATGGCAAGGGTGGTGCCATTGCCCACTTGCTCGGCCAGCGCCCCCCAGGCGAGGCTGCCCAGCGCCATCACGCCCTGGAACACAAACAGGTAGATGCCCAAGGCCCGCGCCCGCACCCAGGTCGGGGCGGCGGTCGTCGCGGCCACGGTCAGGCCGGACATCATCGCCATCCAGGCCACCCCACCCGCCGCGATACACACCACCAGCAGGGGCAGGAAGCGCAGGTAGGCCAGCGCCAGCGTGGCCCCGGCGAACACCAGCGTGGCCGCCGCAGTCAAGCGGTCAATCGGCAGCGAGCGCGCCAGGCGCGGCAGCACCAGGGCACCTCCCACCGCGCCCAACCCCAGGCTGCCCAGGACGATCCCATAGCCGGTCGCGTCCAGGCCCAGCTCGTTCCGCGCCATGAGCGGCAGCAAGGCCCACAGGGCGCTGGCCCCCAGCATGAAGACGCCGATGCGCACGAGGACGGCCTGCAACGCGGGGGCATCGCGCACGTAGCGCAGCCCCGCAGCAGTGGCTCCCAGCATATCTTCGGGCGGGGTATTGCTGAGGGCGCGGACGCTGCGCCAGCGGTAGATCGCCCCCAACACGCCGACGAACGACACCGCATTCAGCAAGAAGACGGCTGCCGGTCCGGCGGCGGCGACCACGAAGCCGCCGAGGGCCGGGCCGACGGCGCGGGCGACATTAAACCCGGTGGCGTTCAGTGCCACCGCGGCGGGTAGCTCCGGGCCTTCGACGAGATCGGGGAGCATGGCTTGCCAGGCCGGGCCGTTGAGTGCCGTCCCCAGCCCCAGCAGGAAGGTGAACCCCAGCAGGATCCAGGCCGAGGCCAGTCCGGCCAGGGTCAGCCCGCCCAGGGCGAGGGCGGCGACGAGCATCCCGGCCTGGGTGACGAGCAACAGTTTCCGCCGGTCAACGAGGTCGGCCAGGGTCCCGGCGGGGAGGCCGACGAGGAAAACCGGCAGGCTGGTGGCCGTCTGCATCAGCGCGACCAGGAGCGGCGACGTTGTGAGCGAGGTCATCAGCCAGGCCGCGCCGACACTCTGCATCCAGGTGCCGATGTTGGAGGCGATCGAGGCGCTCCACAGGGAGCGGAACACCGCGTTGCGGAGCGGGCTCCAGATCGACGCGCCGGGTGCGGGGCTGCTGGCCCCGCCTGGACGGACCGGGGCATCCGTGGCCGGAGAATTCTTCACCTGCATAGTGCTACTCCCTGTGCATCGTGGCGATGAAGCCGCTCTGAAACACCGTTGCACTGCATGGCGCGGTTTAG
Organism: Chloroflexia bacterium; assembly: GCA_038239755.1. Lineage (GTDB taxonomy): Bacteria > Chloroflexota > Chloroflexia > QHBQ01 > JAICKM01 > JBBSAN01. The sequence continues at coordinate 1,739 of JBBSEL010000456.1, forward strand.
CCCGCATGGCTTGTACAGCACAGACCGGACCCTTACGGCCACAGCAGCGCCTTGATCGCCCGGCGCTCGTCCATGGCGGCGTAGCCTTCGGCCACCTGCGCCAGCGGCAGTTCCAGATCAAAGACCTTGCCGGGGTCGATCTGGCGGTTCCAGATCCGCTCGATCAAATCGGGCAAGAAGCGGCGCACCGGGGCCGGGCCGCCGTGCAGATGGACTTCCGCGAAGAACAGCTCCTCGCCGGGCAGTTCCACCCCGTGGGAGACGCCGACGTAGCCGACGGAGCCGCCGGGCCGGGTGGCGCGAATCGCCTGTAGCATCGACTCCTGCGTGCCGACGGCCTCGATGGTCGAGTGCGCGCCCAGCCCGTCGGTGAGTTCCTTGACCTGCGCTACGCCCGCATCGCCGCGCTCGGTCACGATGTCGGTCGCGCCGAATTCGCGGGCCAGCCGCTGGCGCGGCGCGTGGCGGCTCATCGCAATGATCCGCTCGGCCCCCAACTGCCGGGCCGCCAGGACGGCGAGTAGCCCGACCGCGCCATCGCCGACGACCGCGACCGTCTTGCCGGGTCCCGCCGCGGCGGCGACCGCGGCGAACCAGCCGGTGCCCAGCACGTCCGATGCGGCGAGCAGGCTGGGGACCAGATCAGCGGGCGGGAGGTCCGGGGTCGCCACCAGGGTGCCGTCCGCCAGCGGCACGCGCAGCAACTCCGCTTGCGCGCCCTCGGCACCGATGGGCTGGCTGTGGACGCACCTGCTCTGGTAGCCAGCCTGGCAGATGGGGCAGGTGTTGTCGGAGGCGAAGAACGACCCAACCACGAACTGGCCGCGCTTGATCTGGGTGACCTGGCTGCCGACCTCCTCCACGATGCCGCAGTACTCGTGTCCCATCGGCCTCGGCTGGGGGATCGGATCGACGCCGCGATAGGGCCACAGGTCGGACCCGCACACGCAGGTGGCCGTGATCCGGATGATGGCGTCGGTCGGTTCGCGGATCGCCGGGTCGGGGCGCTCCTCGAAGCGCACGTCGCGGGGGCCATAGATAAGAGTGGCTTTCATAAGGGTATCCCTTTCAGATATGTAATCACTGTGGCTGAATGATCAGCTGCGCTCGGCGAAAATCGCGAGGACGAGTTCGCGCGCCTCGCGGGCGATTCGCGCCGCCCCCGACTCGTCATGCGCCTCGACCGCGCGCCAGTAGTCGATCTTGCGCTCGACATAGTGGATGTGGTCTTGGAGCGCGGCCCTGCGCCGTTGTAATTCGTCCAGGTGTTCCGCGAGGAGCGCCTGTTGCTCGGCGGCAGCGGCGGCCCCGCCCGCCCGCAGCTCAAAGTAGCGGCGCATCTGCTCGATCGGCATGCCGGTGGCGCGCAAACAGGCCAGAGTCTCCAGCTTCGCCAGGTCCTCTGCGCCATAACGGCGATGCCCGCTGCTTTCCTGCCGGGGCACCGGCTGGATCAAGCCGATCCGCTCATAGTACCGCAGGGTATGCTCGCTCAACCCGGTCAAGGCCGCCGCCTGCTGCACCGTGTACGTCTCCGTCAGTCTCCAGGGGGTGGGGGCGGGCTGCTCGTCCGCTGTCGCCAGCACCGTGCTAGTCCTCGGTAAATTGCCGATCATGCGTATTCCCCTCCTTTGCGCCGGTGCCGAAAATCGGTCACCCAGTGATTATATCAAACTTAGAGCGCTCTAAGTCAAGCACCAACTTGTAGCCAGATCGATCAATTTCTATTCAGTTGCGTCGGTCCACAAATGTGATCACCCGGTTATTCTAGCGCCGGTAGTCGTATTTGCGGTCAATCATGATTGTTGCGAATCCCCCAGGCTGTCATCCTGAGCGCAGCGAAGGATCTTGTCGGCGGTCAACGGTGCGCAGGCCACGATCGGGAGGGTCGCAGGCGACTGTTTGCCCCCAACAAGATCCTGAGCGCAGCGAAGGATGACAGCCTGGGGGATTCGTCTAAAACTGATCGACTTTGCAACAGCTATATTTGCGATCAATACGATGCTTGCGCGCAAGCGACCACCTGTGCTATGATCCTTGCGGTGCTTTACCGATGCTTCGCTGCGTGGCCTTGCCCCAACGCCAAACCCGGCGTCGGTTTGGCCTGTGGCCTGGATCTTTCTGACACAGAGGAGGCTCCTGAATGAGTGACCTGCCTATCGTGCGGCTGCGCCCGCTGACCCCCGCCGACGTGCCCGTGCTGGAGGCGGAGACCGGCCCGGAGGCCGACCCGTTCAACTGGGCGGGCTATGTCGATGCGGGGGGATTAGACAACTTGATTGCCGAGCGGCATACCCTGAGGAACGACGGCAGCACGCTCGCGGTGGTCAACGCCGAGGACCTCCTGCTGGGTACCGTCTCCTGGCACCAGGTTCGTACCGGCCCCTCGCTGCATTCCTGGTGCTGGAACATTGGCATCACCTTATTGAGCGCACAGCGCGGCCAGGGCTACGGCGCGGCGGCGCAGCGCGTCCTGGCCGCCTATCTCTTCGCGCAAAGTCCGACGGCGCGTGTTGAGGCGGAGACGGATAGTACGAACCGGGCCGAACAGCGCGCCTTGGAAAAAGCGGGCTTCACCCGCGAGGGGATCCGGCGACAGGCGCAGTGGCGGGATGGGGGCTGGCACGATATGGTGCTCTATGCCGTGGTACGGGGCGCGTTGTGACCGCGCCGGTGGGCACATTGGGGGTTGCCGCCCGCACCCAGGCCGCCCTGCTGGCGGTCCAGTATGGTCTGGATGAATAGATCCAGACGGGGGTTTCGTGCCTA
>JBBSEL010000457.1:0-4502 GCA_038239755.1 Chloroflexia bacterium
GGTCGCCCCGTCCAGTTGGTGCGACGCGGTCCGGTAGGCGTTGTAGGCCGGCTTGACCGTATAGTTGTCGTGGACGATGGACATGCCGCCGTAGAGATCCGCCGGGTTGTTGAACTTGTCCTCGAACTGGAACCAGTCGAATTGGACCACGCGGGGGCTGGCGGCGGCGATGCCGTACATGCGGGCCAGCATGGACGCCTGGTCCTCTTCGCTCCAGGGGTAGGCACAGCCGGTACAGGTGCTGCGCCCGTCCTCGGTGACCCAGATTTCGCCGGGCTGGCCGCCGTGGGCATTGATCCAGTCGTTCGCCATGTTCAGCCGGTACTGGAAGTTTTGCACCACGCTGTCGGGGCGCATACTTTCGGGCACCCGGTCGGGCATGTAGGTGTGGACCGAGAGGCCGTCGAAGTTGACCGCGCCGGAGGCCCCGTAGACCGCGTTCAGGAAGGCCATCCCCTCGTTGGTCGTGTCGTGGATATAGAGGCCGCCGATCAATACGCGGGCGGTGGGGTCCACCGACTTCACCGCTGCGTTGGCCCCGGCAAGCAGGTTCGCGTAATCAACCGCGTGGTTGCAGTTGTTGACGCAGTTCCAGGTGCCGACCGCGTTCGGCTCGTTCCAGATCTCCCAGACGTGGATCTGGCCCTTCCAGCGGTTGACGGTGGCGCGGACAAAGTCGTAGTAGTCGTTATAATTGCTCGGCTCGTACCAGAAATAGTCGGGGGCCGATGGGTTGCTGGAGGCCCAGTGCGGCGTGGTGAGCAACATGCCGACCACGTTGATCCCGTTGTTGGTGTCGTAGACCAGGCGGCTGTCGTAGGGTGCCCAGTTGTACTGGCCCTTCGTGGTCGGCTCGATGTTGGCCCAGGCCAACTCTTCCCGCGACCACTTGACTCCGCCCTGTGCGGCCAGCGCGCCAAGCGTGCTCGACTCGGCCACGCTCCGCTCCAGCCCGGTGAGATAGAGGTTCATGCCGAACAGCGACGCGGGCATGAATTGCGGGTTCGCTTTGGAGGGCTGGCTGCCCGGCGGCGGCGTGGGCAGGCTGGGGACCGGGGTGGTGTCCGAACCGCCGCTAGTCGGCCCCGGCGTGAACATCGGTGGCCGTCCGCCCCCGGCGCTCTGGGCCAGGGCGGTCGTGGTGAGCAGCAGGGCGAGGGCGATCAGGCCCCCGGTCATTAATAGCAGCGACAGTTCTTTACGCATGAATACCTTCCTTTTAGTAATGAGGCCGGGCAATACCCGGCGGGCGCACAGGCAGGCGTAGGGGAAGTATACCGAAGTCGCCGCCGCTACCGCAAGGACTGCGCCGATGGGATCGCGTGTGGCCTACTATCACGCCACGGGTTGATGTATAATAGACGGTGGAAGGGTGACGCGTCCGCTGCCCAATGCCCCGACCTTCTTCCCCTCAGTACCCAGGCGTTCTTCGTGATCAAGGACGCACCACAGATGACAACCTCATCCTGCTAGTGGTCATCCATTGACCCCTCGGTTGGGTTATAATATATACGCGGCCATTTCATTTTCAATCTTCACAGTCTGACGACCTACGATCCCTGCCGTTGTGGTATACAGGTGATCGCCGTGCTGTGCTACCGCGCACAGGAGTTCGTATGCAACCGACCTCAATGACCCCGCCCATTCCGGCGGGGGGACGCCCGGAAGGGACGGCGCTCTCCCCGCGAGGGGAGCCAAGCACACCCGCGCTTGCCAACACGCTGATTTCCCCGCCAGCACCCGCTGCGACCATGCGATCTGCACTGCGCACCCGGCTGCTAAGGCCGGGGTGGTGGATGCTCTGGGGCCTGGTGTCGCTGGTGGCCGCCGCCCCGCTGGCGCTGTCCGAGTTCCCGCCGCTGTATGACTACTTCCACTGGCTCTACGCCGGGCACCTCGTCACCGGGCTGCTCTTTGGCGTGCAGCATGGGCCAGCGGTGGCGACGGCCTATACGATCTTGCCGGTGCCGGTGCCGAACCTGGCCGCACCGCTGGGGATCGGGCTGCTGGGTGGCGTGTTCTCCCGCGAACTGTCGGGGAGCCTGTTCCTGGCGCTGTGTGTAGTAGTCGCCGCGTGGGGCTTCGGCTATCTGGTGCGGACTGTGCAGGGGCGGCCCACCGCCGCCGAATGGCTGGGCTGGCCGTGGGCCTATGGCTATTTCCTGGCGAAAGGCTATCTGAGCTATCTGCTGGGGGTGGGTCTGGCCTGCATCGCCATCGCGGTCCTCCACCGCAGCACCGCCGGGGCCACGCGGGCACCCTCGCGGCGTGCGTTGGGGGTGCTGGCGCTGCTGGGGGTGGGGCTGTATCTCGCCCACATGATGGCCTGGGCGGTGTTTGCGCTGGCCTGTGGGGTCTATGGACTGGCCTTGTTGCGCCGGGGCGGCTGGCGCGGGACGGTGCTGCTGGCGGCGGCGCAGGTTCCGGCGCTGGGCCTGTTCGGCTGGTACCTGGCTAGCCCGCGCGGTCCCACCACCGTGTTGTTCTACACAAGCCTGAGCGACAAGGCCATCGCGCTGATTGCCCCCTGGCAGCTTTTTCTGCGGGCCGATCCGTTTCCCGCCCTGGTGCCCGTCTTCTGGGCCAATGTGGCCGGGCTGCTGCTGATCGGGGCGATCTGGCTGGTGCTGATCGAGCGCCCGCTCCTCGCGCCGGGTGCCCGCCCGCTGCTGGCCGCCAGCCTGCTGTTGCTGCTGGGAGCGGTGCTGATGCCGTTGAGCCAGATCAGCGACCTGATCCGCCCCGATGAGCGGCTGCTGCTGCCCGCGCTGTTGTTCGCCCTGGCGGTGTTCCGCTACCGGCCCCTTAGCGTTGGGCGGAGGCTGGTGACGGCGGGGTGCATCCTGCTCCTGCTGGGGGTGCATATTGTCGAGTACCAGCGGGCCAGCAACGCGATGGAGACGATTGACGCGGCGACGACGGCGGTGATCCCCCGGCGGGCATCGGTGGTGGCGCTCACACTGTACGAGTGGGAAGTGGGCGGGGCGTGCCGCCGTGACCCTATCGGGGTGTCGCTGGGGGCACCGACCCTGAAGTGGTTTGCCCTGGACCGGCTGGCCGAGACGCGGCGGCAGCGGACCAACCTGATGGAAACGTCGTTCGTCACCCCGCGCTTCGATCCGGCCACGCAAGGGGCCGACCTGCTGGTAGAGCAGATGACCCCCTCCGAGGCGGCAGCGGCTCCGCTGGGCACGCGATACGCGCCGACCTATTCCTACGTCGAACTGTTCGGCTGCCCGGCAGACATCACCACAGCGCAGCACGCCTTCGCCCCCCAGTACAGCCTGGTGACCACCGGGCCGTATTACGCCGTCCTACACCGCCAGCCGTAAGCCTGGGGGACTCGTCCCTAATATATATCCCATATCTGATTTGCTACGTAGCGGACCCGGCACGGCTTGTAGATGGATTTATCCATAAACCGTGCCGGGTCTGTCGTTTTTCAGTGCCGGGTGCTGGTATCAATTGGTGTAGCGGCGCACCCATCGATGCGTCGCTACACTGCTAACACGGGCGGTGCCCGCACTGTTTGTCGCTGGTAGGAGGCTGCTCACCCCGGCTGTCCTCCTGAACGCAGTGAAGGATCTTGTCGAGGCGACAAGGTCGTCATCGAAGCGGGGGATCTTCACCTCAGCACCACGAACCGCCGAGAAGATCCTTCACTGCGTTCAGGATGACAGCTTGGGGAGGGTCAGCACCGCTCGAATTTGCACAAGTCTTGCCCCAGCCCTGGGATCGTGTCCGATCTGTTGACGGAGCGGGGAGGCTGTGGTAAGCTGCGGCTATCGGGGACCGGGAAGGGTAGGAGGGTGTATGGCGGAAACGGATGAGGGTGTTTCGGAGGCGATGGGGCGGTGGGTGTTGTTCGCCACGGTGCTAGCGTCGAGCATGGCGTTTATCGACGGGAGCGCGCTGAATGTGGCGCTGCCCGCGTTGCAGCGCGACCTGGGGGCGGGCGGGACCGACCTGCTCTGGATCGTCAACGGCTATGCACTGCTGCTGGCGGCGCTGCTGCTGTTGGGCGGGTCGCTGGGCGATCACTATGGACGCAAGCGGGTGTTCATGCTGGGCATCGGCCTGTTTGCTGTCGCGTCCTTTTGCTGCGGTATCGCCCCCACCGCCGGGTTCCTGATCGCAGCGCGGGTGGTGCAAGGGGTGGGCGGGGCGCTGATGGTGCCGGGCAGCCTGGCGCTGATTTCGGCCTCGTTCGGCCCCAGCCGCCGGGGCAAGGCCATCGGCACCTGGGGTGCGGCCAGCACGTTGACCACCGTGGGCGGGCCGATTCTGGGTGGCTTCCTTGCCAGCGCGGGGCTGTGGCGGGGTGTGTTTTTCATCAACCTGCCCCTGGCGGTGCTGGCCCTCTTCGCCCTGATCCGCTATGTGCCGGAGAGCCGCGATAGCAGTGTCGCGCCGCAGCTTGATTACCTGGGGGCACTGCTGGGGACGTTGGGGCTGGCCGGTCTCACCTATGGCTTTCTCGAAGCGCCGCAGATGGGTTGGAC
>JBBSEL010000458.1:0-4502 GCA_038239755.1 Chloroflexia bacterium
GACACCGGGGCAATCCCTTGGGCCATGCACAGCAACGCCTGGATAGCCGACAACGCCGTGCTGCGCGACTATGTTTTGGACGAGTTACGCGCCCACGGTCCCCTGCCGTCCCGCGCCTTCGAGGACAAATCGGTCGCGGGCTGGCGCTCCAGCGGCTGGACGGAGGGCCGCAACGTGGGCCGGATGCTCGATTTCCTCTGGGTGCGGGGCACAGTGCTGGTGGCCGGGCGCAGCGGGGCGCAACGGGTGTGGGACCTGGCCGAGCGGGTGCTGCCGCCCTGGACCCCCCGCGAGGTATGGACCGAGGCCGAGGTGGGGCGGTTCGCCGCGCAGAAGGCACTGCGGGCGCTGGGCGTGGCCCGCCCGGTCGAAATCGAGGAACACTACATCCGCAGTCACCATCCCCACCTGGCCGCGACCCTGAGCGACCTGGAGGCCGAAGGGGTGATCGTCCCGGCGCAAATCGTGGACGAGGGTCGCGCCTGGCCTGGCCCCTACTATATCCACCGCGACGACCTGCCGCTGCTGGATCGGCTGGCGGCGGGCGACTGGGAGCCGCGTACCACGCTGCTCTCGCCGTTCGACAACCTGATCTGCGACCGGGCGCGCACCGAGCGGTTCTGGGACTTCCGCTACCGTATCGAGATCTACGTGCCCAAAGACAAGCGCGAGTACGGCTACTACGTCTTGCCGATCCTGCACGGCGATCGGCTGATTGGCCGGATCGATCCCGCGATGGACCGCAAGCAGCACCACCTGACGATCAACGCCCTCTACGCCGAACCGAACGCGCCGACCGACGCGGCCACTGTCGCGGCCATCGCCGCCGCCATCACCCGCCTCGCCACCTTCCTCGGCGCGATGGAGATCATCTACCCGGCGACCGTCCCGGCAGGCTGGGAAGGGGTGCGGCGTGATGCGTGATACGTGATGCGTATTGCGTATTGCGTATTGCGTATTGCGTATTGCGTAGCTGTTGCATAGACGGTCGGGGCTGACCGATCCCAGGCTGTCATCCTTCGCTGCGCACAGGATCTTGTCAGAGTGCCAAGATTGTTAGCGAAGATCGGGATCGGGGCGTGAACACCGTTGACCGCCAAGAAGATCCTTCGCTGCGCTCAGGATGACAGGAGTGCGGTCTGCGACAGTTCCGGCAACTGGAGTGACTATAGCCAGGGATGCCTGAAGGCTGCTTCCCAGCCTATTCCCGTATTGCTGAGATCGGATTATGCATTGGTGCCCTCGATGGGGATAACGATATCACCGAATTCTTATTACATATAGAGGGGGAAGAAGCCTGGTTCCGCTATTAACGCGCGCCAGCTCTCCGCCCCACGCATCACGCATCACGTTTCACGCAGGAGAAACCATGAACCACGCCGATCACGTCGGCCTGTTGCGGGCCGGGGTGCCGGGGCCGGGCGGCGTTTGGGCCGACCTGGGGTCGGGGGCCGGGGCGTTTACGTTGGCGCTGGCCGACCTGATCGGGCCGACCGGCCAGATCTATTCGGTGGATAAGGACAGCGGCGCGCTGCGGGAGCAGGAGCGCGGGATGCGCACGCTCTTTCCCGGCGTGGATGTGCATTACATCACCGCCGACTTCACCCGCTCACTGCCACTGCCCCTGCTCGACGGCCTGGTCATGGCGAACTCGCTCCACTTCCAGCGGCAAAAAGACCCGGTGCTTCAGCAAGTGCGCGGCTACTTGCGGGCGAGCGGACGGCTGCTGCTGGTCGAATATAATGCCGACAAAGGCAACCACTGGGTCCCCTACCCTCTGTCCTACCCCACCTGGGAGGCGCTCGCCCGGCGCAACGGGTTCGCCACGACCCGCCTGCTGGCGACGGTGCCCAGCCGCTTCCTCGGCGAAATCTACGCGGCAGCGAGTTGGTAGCGGCCTGCTGCGGCATTACCTCTCTGATCCTGGACAATCCCGCTTGAATAGGAAGTCAAATTCTTCTGCTATTGACGACATGGTTTATGATAGTGTAAGAGAGGACCGCAGCATCTTGTGCGCGGCGCATTGTGGGTGGTAGGATAGAGAAGGGTTACACAACGGCGGCGGTTACTTTGCCGAAACGCCGCCGCAAGAAAAGGAAATCACACGCGAAAGCCACGCGAGCAGACCTGAGTTTACATTGCCGGAGCCGCAGCCGTGGGGCCACAGCTTAGCCGTCTATAGGCAAGTGTACACCAGAGACACATCATTGTCAATAAGGAATAAGTCCCGCCTAAGTCCTGATACTCTGCCTAAGGATCACACCGCCACGCCTGCGGCTCTTCATAAGAAAGAGAGTCGCAAATGGATACCTGGATCGTCGTATGGATCATCAGCTTTACATCGGCCTTGATAGCCGAAATCCTTGCTTCGTTCATTCGCAATTGGCTCTACCAGCAATGGCGACGCCATCACCCCAAATAGCACAGGAGTTACGCAGTTGGGGCAGTGTGTGCCAATTCGTGCGTAGAAATCGTGCCTGTTAGGCGGCTTCGCTAGGCGTGATTTGGCCTATATCCCTCAACTGCGTAACTCCTATAACAGATGCGGCACTCCCGCTGGCGGGAGTGCCGCATCTGTTATGACTCTTAACCGCCTGCGCACTCGGCTCAATCTGCGCGTGGACGAGCTAAGCAACCTCCGCCACAACCCACACCGGATGTCTATTATGGCCTAACAGTTGGAGGATTTTGAGCGACAGAAGAACTCGGTTCTGGCCTTAGTCCACGGCTAGCCGCTTGTTGTTGACAATCCCGCTTGAACGGGAAGTCAAATTCTTCTGCTATTGACGGCATGGTTTATGATAGTATAAAGAGAGGACCACAGCATCTTGTGCGCGGCGTATGTATTATGGTAGCATAACACAAATTGACCGGGAATAGGACAAATATAGTTCATAAAGGAGACGGGCTTTCTAATGGAACCGATTGTTGAAGCAAATCCGCTAAGTACATTGGGCGAACGATTACGCAGAGCACGACTCGACCGCGGCATGAGTCAGGAGATGCTGGCCCAACCTGAATTCACGAAAAGTTATGTCAGCGCCGTTGAACGAAGCAAAGCACGGCCCTCGCTCAAAGCCCTGGAATTGATGGCCCGTCGCCTCGGAATCCCCGTCAGCGAATTTCTGGCTGCTGTTCCGGCCACCGGCAGCGACATTGATGTTGCTGCCCTCGATGAAGACCTGGCCTACCAGTTGGACCACGCCAAGCTATTGGTCACCACCGAACGGGGCGACGAAGCCCTCCGCCTGATCAACGCTGCCGAGCAAGAGTATAGCCCCTATTTCGATCAGATGAGCGAACCGACCCGCTACCGCTTCTACCGGCTGCGTGCATCGGCCTATTTGCGCGTCGGCGAACCGGGCAGCGCGCGGGCGGACCTGAACCGGGCGATCACGCTCGCCCAGCAGATGAACGATCAGCAAGAAGTCGAACGCGCCCGCAATGCCCTCGGCGTCGTCTTCTATGCGCAAGACCTGCCCCAGCAGGCGCTGGAACATCACCGCCAGGGCCTTCAGGCGATCCATAACGAGGTCGTCAAGGACCCGACGTTGCGCCTGAACATCTATCGCAACCTGGCGAACGACTACTGGGCGCTCAAGGATACGACGCAGGCCATCGCCACCTACAAAGAAGCCCTGACCCAGTTGGAAGATCTGTCCAACCTGGAGCAACAGGCGGGCATCTACTGGGGGCTAAGCCTGGCCTACAAAGACCAGGGCGACGTAACCCGCGCCAAGATGTATGCCCGGCAGGCCCTCACGATCTATGAGGCGGCGGAGAACCAGTGGGCGATCATTGCGATGAGCACCAATCTGGCCGAGATCTTTATCGAGCAGAAGCAATATCCCGAAGCAGCGGAGTTGTTGCAGAGCGCGCAAAAGCTGCTGGTCCAATCACCCGATGCTATGCGTGAGAGCCACATGTACACCCAGTACACGATGCTCTATTTACAGCAGGGGCTGCTGGAGCAGGCGGCTACGGCGGCCCAACAGGCGTTGGAGTTGAGCGAAGCCCGCTACCGGGAGCAGGCCAAGCAGGGCGATACCCAGGCCCAGGCCAACACGGTGCGGACCTATGCCCAGGCCTTACGCGGGATGGGGCTGGTCGCCGAACGGCGCGGCGAACCAGCAGAGGCAGATCGGCTGTTCCAACAGGCGCTGGAGCTGGTCAAGCAGACCGAGTATAACGAAACCACCTACGAGATTACGTTCACCTATGCGGATCTGCTGAGTGCCCGCGGCGATCATCAGCAGGCGGCGATCTATTACCGGGCCGCCGCCCAGGGACGCCAACACCACCCGGCCCACTAGGCACCTCGGTAGTGGACAGATGGCGCGACCCGGTGCGCGGGAGCCGACAGCGGTGTCGGCCCCGACCCGGCGACGGGGGGGGGGGCCCCGGCCCCCCCCCCCCGCCGGTGCGACGTGGGGGGGGGGGGGGGGGGGGGGGGGGGGCGCGGGGGCACCCAACCCGGGGGCGGCGGGCCCCCGTGGCCAACC
>JBBSEL010000459.1:0-4501 GCA_038239755.1 Chloroflexia bacterium
CAGCAGACGCACGCTGGCCGCCTCAGGCGAACGCGGAAACACCGGTGGAACCATGAAACCCTCCCCTCCTCATACGCTTTCATTATAGCAGAAGAGCCTCCCCGCGCCCTAGTGCCCTGCGTCACGCTCTGCCCGCCGGAATGATGACGGCACTCACCCGCTGTGGTGCGGATTGCACCGATGGCGCCCCTCAGGACATGACCGGCGATAGGGGGACGGCGCGCAAAGCGATGACAACGATCACCGGGCGGTGGTGCAAGCTGCACGGTTCGGGAGGCCGGGATCGTGACACCCGACACTAGCGAGGTCGGGGGTGGAACGCTATACTGTAGTAGGAGAAATAATCCTATAGCGAGGGGTGGGCGCCCACCCCGACAGCGATTCCGCACCGTATGGGCCGGTGCGGCACGCGGTACGATGAAGGAGCCGAAGACGAATGATGCGACCCTCTAGGTGGGTTTTGATGTTGATATTGCTGCCGGTGCTGGCGGTTGTGCTGACGGGGGGGCCAATCGCCGCCCATGATCCGGCGCTACCCGGCCCTCATGCCGCGCCGGACCCTCGGTCGGATCGAGGCAGCACCCAGGCCGCGCCCCTCGATGGGGCCGGTTTCCGCGTGGTCAGCATCACGACCATACCCTACTACACCCTGGATCTCAACCAGCTTCGGATTCCGCTGCGGTCCAACCCCCCGGCAGGTGGTGTGCCCGGTGCCCCCCACTTGCTCCTGCCTGACGGCGGGGCCATCGGCACCTCGAATGCGTTCCTGAGCGTCAGCCCCAACGTGGTCAGCCAGAGTACGACCAGTGCCGTGGGTACCGTGCTTTCCAGCTTCACGGCGGGCGAATCGGTCAACTACTATATCAACGGCACGCTGTCGAACACCTTTACCGCCGATAGCAATGGCCGGCTGGCGATCAACATCAGCACTGGAGCCGGGCAGGGCTATGCCTACCTGGAGGGTATCGGCCAGACCAGCGGGAAGCACGCCGGGGGGGTCTACCGTGTGCAGGATGCCGCCGCCCCCGTGCCCGGCCTGGCGATCGCCCCCCACGCGATCAACCCCACCGGCAGCAGCACCCTCACTATCCTGGGCACCCGCTGGATCGCCAGTTCTGCGATCAGCCTGGCCCGTAACGGCACGTTGCTGAGCACGGTCACCTCCAACAGCAACGGGTTGTTCGCGGTGAACATCACTGTGGCCGTCGGCGGGAACGCCGCCGCGATCTACACCGCCTACACCAGCACGGTGGGCAGCCTGGTCGGCCAGAGCATCGAGGAGCGTAGCGACGCAGGCACCCCGCCGCAAGGCGACCAGAATCTGGCGCGCGGCTTTGTCAACCGGGCGGTCCATAATTCCAGCGGAGGCTGGGTCGCCATTGTCGGCGAGGGCTTCACCGCCGGGGAGACGGTCAATCTCTCGAATTGCAACACGGCCACCCTCACCGCCGACGTCCAGGGGGCCGTGCGTAACTACCAGTTCGTCGCCCTTTCCGGCGCAGGCACCAGCTGTATCCTCACCGGGGCCACCTCGGGGCGCGTGGCCCGGGTCGCCGTCTATGGCTCGGCGAATGCGACCAACGCGCCCGCCGCGATCGTGAAGCCCGCGACCCTGGCGGTCGGCAGCGGTACGGTGCAACTGCTCTGGAGCGGGTTGACCGGGAACCAGACCGGCACCGTCTATCTGGACGGGGTCAACCAGGGCAGCGATAGCAGCGATGCGAGCGGCAACGGGGCTGTGACGGTGAATGTGCCCAGCACCAGTGGTGTCCACATCCTGAGCTTTATTGATGCGACCGGCGCGGGCGTGGATGCGCCGCTCTATGTGGTTACCGGAGCGACCCCGACCCCGACCCGCACCAGCACGCCCACCAACACCCCGACCAATACCAGAACCAGCACGCCCACCAACACCCCCACCAACACCCCCACCAACACCCCCACCAACACCCCCACCAACACCCCCACCAACACCCCGAGCAGCACGCTAACTACCACCCCGACCAGCACCGCAACGCGGACCCCCACCGGCACCAATACTCCCACCGTGACCAACACCCCGACCCGCACCGGCACGCCGACCTCCACCGGCTCGCCGACCCTCACGGCGGCCCCCACCCTGACCACCTGTTCGGTGTTCAACTATACGGGCAGCATCACCACCGGCGATCCGACCCACTCCAATTACGCGAACCTGGGTGCCGCGCCCCCCAGCACCTGTGCCGTCCCCCGCACCTGCCCTGGTGTCTTTACCACTTCCTCAGCCTTCCACTATGACACGTATACCGTCGCCAACACGAGCGGTGCGACCGTATGCTTCACCATCACCGTAGACGGCAGCGCCTGCGCGTCGAGTGGCCTTTGGGCACTGGCCTACCTGAACAGTTTTGACCCGGCCAACCTCTGTACCAACTACCTGGGCGATGCGGGGAGCGCCGCGATCACGGGCGCACGCACCTTCTCCGTCCAGGTGCCTGCCGGGCAGAATCTGGTTTTAGAGATCGAGGAGTATACGGAGGCCAACGGGTGCGCGGGCTACACGGCCACAGTGAGCAGTTCCGTCTGCGTGCCCACCCCCACGATCACGCCGACGAGCGCCCCGTCGAACACGCCAACCGCCACGCAGACACCAACCGCCCCGCCGACGGCCACATTCACCCCGACGATCACACCCAGCGCCACGGCGACCCCGACGCCTCAACCGACGCAAACTCTCGGCGGTCCCAGCGCGACCCCCGTACCGACCAACACCGGCACGGCAACGCCGACCAACACGCCGACCAACACGCCGACCAACACGCCATCCGACACGCCATCCAACACGCCATCCAACACGGCCACACCGACCAATACCTCATCGCCCCTGCCGACCGGGACCCCTCCGCCAACCCAGACCCTTCCGCCAACCCAGACGCCGGGCGGCCCCAGCGCAACCCCGGTGCCGACGAATACTGTGACCACCACCCCGTCCTCAACCCCAACGAACACGCCCACTACTACACCAAGCACCACGTCGACGCTCCCGCCGACCCAGACGCCGGGCGGTGCCAGCGCGACCTCGGTGCTGAGCACCACGCCCACCCAACCGTCGGTCGCCACGGTGACCCCGACCGGCACCCCGATGGCCCCCCCCACCGCCTGTGCGATCACCTTCGCGGATGTGCCGGTCGGCAGCACCTTCTATGACTTTATCCGCTGCCTGGCCTGCCGGGGCATCGTCGGCGGCTATCCCTGTGGCGGGCCGGGCGAGCCGTGTCCCGGTCCCTACTTCCGCCCGAACAATAATGTTACTCGTGGGCAAACGGCGAAGATCGTCGCCAACAGCGCGAACTTCACCGACCCGGTACCGAGCGCGCAGCAGACGTTCGAAGACATCCCGCCGAGCAGCACCTTCTGGCTCTTCATCGAGCGGCTGTCGAGCCGGGGGATCATCGGCGGCTACCCGTGCGGTGGGCCATTCGAGCCGTGTGTCAGCCCGACCAACCGGCCCTACTTCCGCCCCAATAACCCGGTCACGCGGGGGCAAATCGCCAAGATTGTCGCGGGCGCGGCCCAGTACACCACGACGCCGACCGGCCAGACGTTCGCGGATGTCACCCCCGGCAGCACCTTCTATCTCTACATCGAGCGGATCGCGGCGCGGGGCATCATCGCGGGCTACCCCTGCGGGGGGGGCGGGGAGCCGTGCGTCGCGCCGGGTAATCGCCCCTACTTCCGCCCGAATAACAACGCGACGCGCGGCCAGATGTCCAAGATCGCCGCCGGAGCGTTCTTCCCCAACTGTGTTACCCCGGCTCACCGGTAACCGGCAGGGGGCACACAGGCCCCACCGCACGGGGACGGGGGAGTGATCCTCGGTCCCTGTGTGGTTGCCTAACGACGAGGGATGACATCGTTATTCACGCAGGACGAAATACCGCAGTTCGGATAGCCTACTACCCCCGTCCGCCGAGTAAGCCCCGCGACGGCTTGCATAACCGCGCTTATGGAACCCATATCTTTATATTATAACTATTTGTAGCCATTATAATGGGATCATGGCTTATGTGTCTGCAAAGGTGAAAAGAACGATCATCGTGGTCAGGAAGTCGCGCCACTTTGCGTTCTGTGCTTGTAGATTGAGACTCCCGTGCGTGAAATCCGAGTTTAGAAACACAGAAACAGCCAATGGCTCAACTTCCTGGTGGTGATAAATCCTCTGTCGCCTCCTTCAGATTACGCGCCCATTCAAACACCACGAGATATCCGCTCAAGAACCACTTGCGGACGCCCCGCAACGGGCGCAGGAAATTGCGCGCCCCCGTCCATAACCCTTCCAGGGTATTGATGGGGACTTCACGGATGCCGATCCCATCCGCATCGCGAGTCTATTCTCGCACGCTGGGCGAATGGTTGATCTGCTGGCGGTGGCGGCCCTTCTTGTCCACCCAGCCCTGCCCGCGCCATTCGTTCGTGTTCACAGTGCAACCGGGCCAGCTGCGGACGGCCTTTCGCGCCCGCG
>JBBSEL010000460.1:0-4499 GCA_038239755.1 Chloroflexia bacterium
CTTCGCCACGATCAAGGAGTCGCGCGAGGCGGCGCACCGGGAGGCGAGTTAGGGCGTGAAACGTGAAACGTGACGAGGGATCAGGGACCTGTGACCAAAACTCACGCGATACGCAGCACGTTTCACGTTTCACGTTTCACGCATCAGCTATGATTGGAGTCGTGATCGTCGCCGCCGGGACGAGCATCCGGATGGGTGGCGTGGACAAGCAGTTCGCCCGGCTGGGGGGGCGGCCCGTGCTGGCGCATACGGTGGCAGCGTTCGAGGCTGCGCCGGAGGTGGACGCGATCGCGATCGTCGTCAACCCGGCGACGGCGGCGGAGGTGGCGGCGCTGGGGCGGGCCGAGGGCTGGCGCAAGGTGGTTGCCACCCCCGCAGGCGGGGCGCGGCGGCAAGATAGCTGTGCGAACGGCCTGGCGGCGCTGGTGGCCTCCGGAGGGGACGCCCTGGAGCTGGTGCTGGTCCACGATGGGGCACGGCCCCTGGTTTCGCCAGGGCTGATCACGCGGGGCATCGCGGCGGCGCGGGCGCATGGGGCGGCGATCCCCGGCTTGCCGGTGCGCGATACGGTCAAGGTGGTCGCCCCCGATGGGCGGATCACCGAAACGCTCGACCGCAGCCGCCTCTGGCTGGTGCAGACCCCCCAGGTGTTCCGCTACCCCATCCTCGCCGCCGCCTACGAGGCCGCCGCCGCCCGCGACCTCAACGTGACCGACGATGCCGCGCTGCTGGAGGCGCTCGGCCAGCGGGTCTACGTCTTCGAGGGCGAGGCGCGCAACCTGAAGATCACCACGCCGGACGATCTGCGCGTCGCGGCGGCGTGGGTCAGGATGAGCGATGAGGAATGAGCGATGAGCGATGAGGAAGAAACACCTGCCGCCCTGCCCTACCCCCAGCCGGTCTATGTGCCACTGCCGTTCCAGCGCCTGCCGCCGGAGGAAGGGCTAGCCCGCAGCCGGGCCTTCCTGGCGGCGCTGGCGCGGCGGCGCACGGTGCGGCACTTCGCCCCCACCCCGGTGCCGCCGCTGGAACTGATCACCAACGCTATTGCCACGGCCAACACCGCACCGTCGGGCGCGCACCAGCAGCCGTGGCGGTTTGTCGTCGTACAAGACCCGGCGGTGAAGCACGCGATCCGCGAGGCTGCCGAGGCCGAGGAGCGCGAGAATTACGACCACCGCTTCCCCGACGAGTGGAAAGCGGCACTGGCCCGCCTGGGCACCGACTGGCACAAAGACTTCCTCGATGACGCGCCCTATCTCATCGTCGTCTTCCAGATCGATTATGGGCTGGAACCCGGCCCGACCCCCGACGCGCCGGAACAGCGGATCAAGCATTATTATGTCAAAGAGTCGGTCGGCATCGCCACCGGGCTGCTGATCGCCAGCCTGCATCAGGCCGGGTTAGCGACCCTGACCCACACCCCCAATCCGATGGGCTTCCTCAGCCGCATCCTGGGGCGACCCCGCAACGAAAAGCCGTTCCTGCTCCTCCCGGTCGGCTACCCGACCCCCGGTTGCCAGGTACCCGATCTCCAGCGCAAACCTCTGGACGCGATCATGGAAATCGTCTAACCCCCGCGCTGCCCGGCGAACCGACCCCCGCAGAATTGTCGCGCCCCTTTTCCGGCGCACCGATAGCCCGCCGAGAGGGGTCGGGTACACTAACCATGTCAACAAGATCGGCCACAACATCATGGTTATTGTGATTATTCCGCAAACCCGAGCCAACCGGGTTGCCCTAGCCCCTGCCAACCGGGCGACGGCGAAGAGGCGGGGATGGAGCCAAAACTCCATCCCCGCCTTTTTGATCCCCACGCCGACGGGCCGTTCAAACGCACACGGCCCCCAGGGAGGCACATCAGTCCTCCACCTGGGAGCCGCGTATTTGCCGACGAGTGCGGAGCGTTACGCCGCGCCGTGCTGCCGTTCTTCGCCAAACAGGGGCAACTGGCGGGCCACCGGCAACTCGGCACCGGGGTCGAGGAAGGGCAGCAGATCGCGCTTGCGGACCAGCATGGTCTTGCTGTTGGGCATCGACCAGGCACGCAGATCGCCTCCCAGCACCATCCGGCGGACATCGATCTCCAAGACGCTCAGAAACGCCGCCGCTTGCCGCAAGGTATACAGGTCATCGCTCGCGTACATCGTCTGCTCCTTTACTCAACGATGAGCAATGAGGATTTGAAACCACCGCATCGCTCATTGCTCATCGCTCATCGCTCGTTACGCGGCTTGCGCGCCCTTCAGGGTGTCAATGAACTGGCTGGCCTGGGCGCGGCTCAGGGCTTCGGGTGGGCAGCCGAACTGCGCCTGGCAGCGGGCGTCCACATCGTCTTCCGACAGGTGCTGGGCGGCGCGTCCGATGGCGTAGATCGCCTTCAGTTGCTTGTCGGTCAGGCCGTTGCCGTTGATCGCCGTCGGCGGCAGCGGGTTGCTGGCGGGCGCGGCGGGGGTGGCCGGGGTCAGCGGGCGGGTCGCCGTGCTGAACACCACCTGCGGCGCGCCGACCGGCGAGTCCACCACCTGGCGCGGGGCACCCTGGACGGCCATCTCGGCAAAGTCGTAGTCGCGGGTGAACTGGGTGCCGAAGCCGAGCGCGGCCAGGGCACGGCCCAGCGCCTTCGTCTCTGCCGCCTCGATGTAGTCGGCAAAATCGTGGGCGGTTTCGCTGCCCCAGCCGCTGGCACTCGCGCCGTTGGGTAGGGCGACCGTGGCGCGGAACAGGGCGAACCCGTCCTCGTGCTTCACCAGCCGGGTGCTGATCCGCGCCGTCGGATATTCCGCCCGCAGCCAGACCAGCCGCCACTTCACTTCCAGGTAGTCGCGCCCATCGATCTGCATCAGGTAATGGGCCGGGTCGAAAGAATGCGCCGCCTGGGCCGGGGCATCCGTGTTGGTCGGTTCTAGGGTCTTCACAGCCATTTTAGTATCCTCTCCATTTGGGGCAGTCTACACACTCACTCATCACTCATCACACGCGCCTTCGGGTCGCCCCCACTCTGCGCTACTTAGAACATCTGTTCTACTTACCATTGTACCCGATTGCTTTGTTGTTGTCAAGTCTCACCAGTCGTGCGCGCCGTAACTTGGGGCCGGTGGGCCGGGGCGTAGGCACAGCCGATCCCGTTTGCAGGCCATTTTGTCGCTACTCACGCGATCCCCCTCCTACTCCGGCGCGCCTCCGTGAGTGATCTGACAACAACCATATCCGGCATCGGACGGCGAAAACGGAAGGGCGCGCGGCGGTCGGGCGGCCACGCCTGCCGCGCCGCGTCGCCGCCAACTCGGGGATAGATCGGCCAGCGCAACAACGTCTGTCGCCCCTCCGGGGCTTGACTTGGATACCTACCTGTCCCACACGGCTCACGCCGTGGGCTACCGTCTGCCACCCCTCCGGGGTTACTTCTGCGGCTGCCATGCGTCGCGCTGCATTCCTACAGACATCACGTTTCACGTTTCACGTTTCACGCCTCCCGTTTCACACGTCACGCCGCACTTGATTGTCATCTGGCTTTGTGCTAGACTCCAGCTATGATCATCGACTGCCACAGCCACGTCTTCTTTGACGAGGTGCGGGCGCGGCGGGCGGTGTTTCTGGCGCGCGACCCCTGGTTCGGCACGCTGTACGAGCCGCCGAAGAGCAAGTTGGCAACGGCGGAAGAGGTGGTAGCAGCGATGGCCGCGGCGGGCGTGGACCGCACCGTGATCATGGGCTTCTGCTGGCGCGATGGGGGCCTGTGCGCCGCGCACAACGACTACCTGATCGAGTCCGTGCGGCGCTATCCCGGCCAGTTGTTCGGCTTCGCCACCGTGCAGCCGTTGGATGGGGCGCGGGCGGCGCAGGAGTTGGAACGCGGTTTGGCGGCGGGGCTGCTGGGCTGCGGCGAACTGGGGCCGGATGGGCAAGGCTTCGACCCCACCGACCCGGCACACCTGGGACCGATTGCGGAAGTCTTGATCGCGGCCCAACGTCCGCTGCTGGTCCACAGCAGCGAGCCGGTGGGGCACCGCTACGGGGGCAAAGGCACGGTCTACCCGGCCAAGCTGTTGGCGTTGGCCCAGGCGTTCCCGGCCCTGACGCTGATTTGCGCGCACTGGGGCGGGGGCCTGCCCTTCTACGAATTGATGCCCGAAGTGGCGGCGGCGCTGCACAACGTCTACTACGATACCGCCGCCTCGACTTATCTCTACGACTTCAATATTTTCGCGTTGGGCGTGCAGTTGGTTGGGGCCGAGCGCATCCTGTGGGGCACCGACTATCCGCTGCTGGGGCAGGCGCGCTTTCTGGACCGGGTGCGCGCCGTGGGCCTCGCCCCCGCCGACGAAGCGGCGATCCTGGGCGGGAACGCCGCCCGCCTGTTGCGGTTGACGGGTGGTTAGTGGTTAGTAACTATCTCAAAATAGCCTGTTCGTGCCTGGAGTTCAAGCGTGGCAAATGTATTTTGAGATAGTTTCTTAGTGGTTGGTGGTTGGTGGTTAGTGATTAGGGTTATTATC
>JBBSEL010000461.1:0-4499 GCA_038239755.1 Chloroflexia bacterium
CCCACGCCGCCTTCATCATGCTGGGGGCCTATCTCACCTTCTGGTTCTTCAGCCAGTGGGGAGTAGACCCGTTCTTGACCCTGCCGATCAGCATGGCGGCGCTGTTCGTGCTGGGCTTCGGGCTGCAAAAGTATGTGATCAACCGGGTCATCCGTGCGCCCCTGCTGGTGACCTTCGTGCTGACCTTTGGCTTTGAGACGTTCTTTGTCAGCCTGGGGCGCGTCTTCTTCACCGCCGACCAGCGCGCCGTCAGCCCCACCTATAATGCCGCCTCGCTGGTGATCGGCGGCACGATCATCAACTGGATGAAGCTGGCCTCGTTCGCTATCGCCCTGGCGCTCACCGGCGCGCTCTTCCTGTTCATGCGCTACACCCGCACCGGCACCGCGATCCGCGCCGTGGGCATGGACGCCGACGCCGCCCGGTTGATGGGCATCAATGTCGCCCGGATCTACGCCCTGACCTATGCCCTCAGCGCTGCTGTGGCCGGGGCGGCGGGCACCCTGCTCTCGATGTGGTACAGCTTCACCCCTGATGCGTTCGGCATCTATAACATCCGCGCGTTCGCTGTCGTCGTGCTGGGCGGGCTGGGCAGCATCCCCGGCGCGTTGATCGGCGGGATCGTCTTCGGCCTGCTCGACCAGGGCATCTCCTCCACTACGATCGCCGGGGTGCAACTGGGCCCACTCAAAGAGGCGTTGATCTTCGTGGTGATGGTGGCGATCCTGGTGGTGCGCCCGACCGGGCTGCTGGGCAAGGAGGGCTACCGGTAAGTGAATCTGCTCCTGATGCTGGTCGGGCTGGTCCTGAGCATCCTCGTCGCGCAGCGCAAGCGCCCGGCGCTCAGTTGGGCCGCGCTGGCCGCCCTGGCCGTGCTGGGGCTGGTCGCGCCGCTGCTGACGCACAACCTGCTCACGCTGACCACCCTGTTCATCGCGGGCACCGCCGCCATCGGCTGGAACATCATCGGCGGCTTCACCGGCTACGCCTCCTTCGGCCAGTCGGCGTTCTTCGGGCTGGGCGGCTACACGGCGGCGGTCATGGTCGCCCGCGCCCCGGGCACCTACGGCCTGCCTTCGTGGGTGGGCGTGCTGGTCGGCGGGGTGATCCCAGCCATCATCGCCATCGGCATCGGCGTGGCCGTGCTGCGGCTCAAAGGGCACTACTTCGCTATCGCCACCCTGGGCATCGGCATTGCCGTGCGCGAACTGGTCAACAACCTCGACTGTGTGGGCGTGCCGTGGAGCGACAAACCGCTCTTTTGCCTGGGCGCGGCCAGCGGGATCATCCTCCCGCCGGTGCGCCGGGCCGATGTGGAAGTGACCAACCTGGCCTTCTACTTTGCCGCGCTGGCGATGTTCGCCGGGGGCACGGCGGCGCTCTGGGTGCTGCGCCACAGCAAGTTCGGCTATGGCCTGCGCGCCATCCGCGCCAACGAAGAAGCGGCGGCGGTTATGGGGATCAACACCACCGCGTTCAAGGTGGCAGCCTTCGCGGCCAGCGCCGTGCTGACCGGGTTGGCCGGAGGCTTGCAGGGGCTGGTCAACGGCTCGGTCTTGCCCGAACAGACCAGCATCTTCGACCCCTATCGCAGCCTGGAAGTGATCATCATCTGCCTGATCGGCGGCGTGGGCACCGTCTGGGGGCCGATGGTCGGGGCGTTCGCCCTCTACGCCCTGCAGGAGGCACTGCTGGGGCTACTTGGCGCGGGCGATTGGCGACCGGTCTTCTTTGGCGCGTTCGTCATCTTGCTGATTTTGTTCCTCCCTCGGGGCATTTTGCAGTTCGTCCACGGCACCGCGCCGTTAAGCTGGCGGTCGTTCTTGCGCGATCTTCAGAGCAATCGAGTATGAAGCATCCTGACCGCTGCTGGCTATATAGCGGATTGCTGATCGGGGTTGCGCTGCTACTGACCTCCTGTGGCGCAGGTTCCGTCTCAATCGCGGCGCAGGTGCCGCCGACGCCGACAGATACCTATCCACCCGACTGGAAAACGCCGACACCGATCCCGCCAGAACACCAACAGTTTTTCATCGCGGTGGGCAACGCGGGCAACGGTGTCCCGGCTATTCAACCGCGCACGGTTACAAACGCCAGCACCAGCCTGCCCATTACCGCAGCGGATGTCCGGCAGTATGTGGCGACGCACCCGATGGAGGGTAGCAAGGTTTCGCTCGTCGGTGATCCCTCCCCTGTAATCAAGGATGTTGAGTTGCTGACATTGGGTGAGGTGCATCAGCGATATTTTGCCGATGCCTTGCGCCAGTATGGCTGGCAAGCACCCCAACCGGCCACCACCCAGGTGTACATGGTGACGCTCTCAGGCCGGTTCCGCCTGGCTGGCGGGCCACCACCCGGCCTACACGGGACTTATCAGATCGGGGTCTGGGTATTCGATGCCCACACCGGCGATGATTTGCTGGAAGGCGGCGTGGGGCGGATCGATCCACCGCAAGAGGCCACACCCGATGAGCAATAGTCATGCATGATTTGGCGACACCTTTACCCAGTGCGACCAATGCGGCGGACGTGATCCTCCAGGTAGACCAGGCCACCCAGCTGTATGGGGGCGTGGCCGCGGTGCAGGATGTCAGCTTCGCGGTCCGCCAGGGGGAGATCCTGGGGCTGATCGGGCCGAACGGCGCGGGCAAGACTACGCTGGTCAACCTGATCACCGGCCTGGGGCGGCCCACGCGCGGGACGATCACCTTCAAGGATCGGGTACTCAACGGGGTCGCGCCCCACCTGATCGGGCGCATGGGCATTGCCCGCACCTTCCAGATCGTGCGCCCGTTCCAGAATTTGACCGTGCTAGAGAACATCGCGGTGGGGGCGATGTACGGGCGGGGCGGAAGCAAACGCACCGCTGCCGCCGCCCTGAAAGCCGCCGAGACGGTATTAGAGCAGGTAGACCTGGCCCGCTACCGCGATGCACCCGCCGAGACGCTACCTATCGCCGGGCGCAAGCGGTTGGAACTGGCGAAGGCGCTGGCAATGGAGCCGGAACTGCTCTTGCTAGACGAGGCGATGGCCGGGCTGCGGGGCCGCGAGGTGGACGAGGCAATGGCGCTGATCCGGCGGATCAACGCGACTGGGGTGACGATCCTGATCATCGAGCATGTAATGCGGGTCATCCAGGGCGTGTGCCACCGCGTGGTGGTGCTCGACTACGGGCGGAAGATCGCCGAGGGCACCCCCGCCGAGGTGACGGCGGACCCGGCAGTGATCGAGGCCTACCTGGGCCAGCGCTTTGCCCAGGCGCAGGCGCGGCGCAACAGCGCCCCCCCGCCAGGAGCAGGCGCAGGATGACCGAGACCCCGCCTCTGGGCCGCCGCCGCATCCCCGGCGACCATGCCCCGCTGCTCCAGGTCCAGCAACTCAACGTGGCCTATGGCGATGTGCAGGTGCTGTGGGATGTGGACCTGGCGGTGTATCCCGGCGAGATCGTGGCGCTGGTCGGGGCCAACGGCGCGGGCAAAAGCACCCTGCTGGCGACGATCAGCGGCTTGCTCCCGCCCCTGAGCGGCGCAATCGTGCTGGACGGGCAGCCGATTGCCGGTCGCCCGGCCCACGAATTAGTCGCGGCGGGCCTGGCCCATGTCCCGGAAGGGCGGCGGCTGTTCCCGGCGCTGACGGTGCTGGAGAACCTCCGGCTGGGTGCGTTCTTGCGCCGCGATCAGGCCGTCATCCAGGCCGACCTCACCCACACCCTCGACCTGTTCCCCCGGCTGAAAGAGCGGCTACACACCCTGGCAGGCAAGCTGTCGGGGGGTGAGCAGCAGATGGTGGCGCTGGGCCGCGGGCTGATGGCCCGGCCCCGCCTCTTGCTGGTGGATGAACTATCGCTGGGCCTGGCCCCGGTGATCGTGGAGCAGTTGATCGCTATTCTCACCACAATCAACGCGGAGGGCGTGACCGTACTCGTGGTCGAACAGGATGTGCAACTCGCCCTGGAGCAGGCGCATTATGGCTATATCCTCGAAACCGGCCAGATCGTGCGGCACGGCGATGGAGCCGACCTGCTGGCCGACCCGACCATCCAGCACGCCTTCCTCGGCCTGAACCCACCGGCGTAGCAAGAGGCCAGGCGGGCGACCCTGAAGCCGCCCCGACCCCCTAGGGTCCGGCCAGGGGTGGATGGGCCGCCGGGCTACGCTGGGCGGTCGCCGCGAGGAGCGCCAAGGCGGCGGCGGTGAGCCAGGGCGTGATGACCCCGGCAATCCAGGGAAGCAGGGCAAGGGCAGCGAGGACGGATCCATTGACAAGGTCCAGCACGGCCAGGGGGAGGACAACCAGCACGATCGCCCAGGGCCACACGACGACCGCACGCCAGATATACCCCAGTCCGCGCCGAAGCGAACCGCCGGTGGCCCACTGACCCGCTTCCATCCAGAGGAGGATGAGCGCCGGGTAGAGGAATACGTGGTTATAGTAGGCCCAACCGGGCACGAGCATGGTCGTCGCCACCCCCGCAGCGGCCAGACTGATATTCCACCGCA
>JBBSEL010000462.1:0-4496 GCA_038239755.1 Chloroflexia bacterium
CGCCGGAAATAGTGGATGAATGGAACCGCCATCAATCCGGCTTTTCGCGTCTTTGGCGTGTGCAGATGGAACAAGAAGATCGGATATGCAGCCCTGTGATCATTCGGCATGCGGAGTTGCACATCCAGGTTGAGGGTAGCGCCGCCGATGATGGTGTACGCAGAGCCTTGCGGAAGGATTACCATCTGATCGAAGCAGCTTTAGCAACTGATAAGACAGTTGCTTCACTTGAGAAGCGTATACGTTTGCACTTCAGTAACGCGGCGATAGTGGTGGAGGAACTCCGCCTGATTGTGTGGGTAAACCCTGACATACCTGACGAAGCGTGCCTCCACTGGTTAGAGAATGGCGCAGAGCCAGAGCCGCACCGCCGACTCGGCTTCCGTATTGAACCGGGCTAAACGCATGACTACCACCCTCCCGCCCAACCCCCCTTCCGGCGCGCCGTCGTCCCCCGACGACGGGCGGGCACGGGCGCGGGTGATCCAGGCGCGGGCGGGGGGCAACGGCCATCGCACCAGCCGCCTGCCGGGCAACGGCCACGCGACGACCCGGCTGCCGAACGGGCAACTGCGGACCATCCCCCAACCCCCAACCCCCAACCCCCGGCACAAGCCGCTGTTTGTGCTGCGCTATCCCGCGCCGCGCTACCGGCTGGCCCGGCGGCGCAAGGGCGGGATGTTGCGGACGATCCTGGCGGCGGTGGGCAGCACGTTGGGGCTGTTCCTGCTGCTGCTGGTCGCCGGGGTGGGGGGTACCGCCTGGGCTGCCTGGGCCTATTTCACCGCCGACCTGCCGTCGGTGGACCAGATCCACGTCAGCAACTTTCAGAGCACCAAGATCTACGACCGCCACGGCGGGCTGCTGTGGGAGGTCTACGACCCGCAGCAGGGGCGGCGCACCTACCGCCCGATTGACCAGATCCCGCGCAACCTGATCGATGCCACCCTGGCGGCGGAAGACCCGACCTTCTACAGCAATTCGGGCGTGGACCCGATGGGGCTGATCCGCGCCGTCTATATTAATGCCACTGGGCAGGGCAGCAGCGGGGCCAGCACCGTCACCATGCAGTTGGTCCGCAAGGTCATCTTGCCGGAGAAAGACGAGCAGAGCTTCCGCCGCAAAGTGCGCGAGGCGATCCTGGCGAACCAGATCACCGACCGCTACGGCAAGGACAAGATCCTCGAACTCTACCTGAACGAGATCTATTATGGGTCGCTAGCCTATGGGGTGGATGCTGCCGCCGAGGTCTATTTCGGCAAAGCGCCCGCCGAACTGACCCTGGCCCAAAGCGCCTTCCTGGCCGGGCTGCCCCAGTCGCCCAGCTACTATGGCGAATCGGCCAACCTGGACGTTGCCAGGAAGCGGCAGGCGATTGTGCTGGGGCTGATGCTCAAATACGGCTTCATCACCGAGGAGGAGCACGCGGTCGCTAGCGCCGAGGTGATCCAGCCGATCCCGCGCCAGGTGGCCGGGCCGCAGGAAGCACCCCACTTCGTCAACTATGTGCTGCAACTGCTGAACGAACGCTACGGGCAGGATCAGGTGAACCGGGGCGGGCTGAAGGTCTTTACCTCGATAGATCTAGACTACCAGCACCTGGCCGAAAAGGTGGCGCGGGAGCAGGTGGCGGCGCTCCAGGCCGACGGGGCCAGCAACGCCTCGCTGGTGGCGATGAACCCGCGCACCGGCGAAATCATGGCGATGCTGGGTAGTGTCGATTTCAACCAGCCCGATTGGGGACAGGTTAACGTTGCCACCTCGGCCCGCCAGCCCGGCTCGGCGCTCAAGCCGATCATGTATGCCACGGCGCTTAAGCAGGGCTACAGCGCGGCTTCGATGCTGCCCGACATCCCCCTGGCCTTCGACAGCGGCGCGGGGCAGGCGTCTTACAAGCCGACCGACTACGATAACCAGTTCCGCGGCCCGGTGTCGATGCGGACCGCGCTGGCGAACTCGCTCAACATCCCCGCTGTGGCGATGCTCAAAATGATCGGCATCGGCCCGATGCTCGACACCGCCCAGGCGATGGGCATCCACTCGCTGACCGACCCCCAACGCTACGGCCTGTCGGTGGTGCTGGGCGGCGGCGAGGTCACGCTGCTGGAACTGACCAACGCCTATGGCACCTTCGCCAACGGCGGGCGCTATGTGCCGCCGGTCGCCTTGCTCGAAGTGCGCGCCTCCGACGGCAAGATCCTGGAGAAGTTCGACCCGGCGCGGACGCGAGCCGCCAGCGTCCAGAACCCGGCGCTCAGCCCTCAGCAAGCCTACGTTATCACCGACATTCTGTCGGACAACGATGCCCGCACCCCCCTCTACGGCCCGAACAGCGTGCTGAAACTCAGCCGCCCTGCTGCCGCCAAGACCGGCACCACCAACGACTACAAAGATAGCTGGACGATGGGCTATTCGCCCGATCTGGTGACCGGGGTGTGGGTGGGCAACAACAGCGGCGCAGCCATGTCGAAGGTGGCCGGGGCACGCGGCGCGGGACCGATCTGGCACAATTTCATGGAGGGGGTGCTGAACGACCCCGAAATGGAGGCGCTGCTGGCCCAACCTGGCGAGATGACCCCGCCCAGCGACTTCGCCAAGCCGCCCAATCTGGTGCGGGTACCCGTCTGTGTGCCGTCGGGGCTGAAGCCCAGCGCCGCCTGCCCCCAGGTGCATACCGAACTGTTCATCGCCGGAAGCGAGCCGACCGAAGATGACAACCTGTGGCAGATGTTCAAGGTCTATGTCGGGCCGGAAGACGTGAAGAACCCGTTGCTGGCCGGGCCGAATTGCGCGCCCGACAGCATCGTGAACCGCCCGTTCCTGGTCCTGCCCCCCGAATATCAGGAGTGGGCCAAGGCGCAGGCGACCCCCGTCGGCCCGCCCACCCAGATGGTGCAGTGCGCGCCGCCCACGGCCACGCCGACGATCACGCCGGAGTGGACTCCGACCCCGGTACCGGGGATCGCGCCGATTGTGATCAACACCCCCGACCCGGTCCACCCCACCCCGGTGCTGCCCGACGACTTCCCCGGCGCGGTGGCGCTGATCTCCTCACCCCGACCGGGCACGAGTGTGGCCGGGGAGGTAACCATCACCGGCAGCGCCGATGCCAACTCGTTCGATTATTACCTGCTGGAGTGGGGCGCGGGGATCAACCCGTCCACCTGGGCTGGGATCAGCGGGGTCCAGACCACGGCGGTACGCAGCGGGGTGTTGGGCACCTGGAACACCAACGGGCTGCCCGAAGGCCCCTATGTCCTGCGCCTGACGCTGATCGGGCGGAATGGCGAGACGCGCCAGGTGTTGGTGCCGGTCGCCATCGAACTGACCAAGCCGACGGTGAACCTGACCGCGCCGCAGGGGGGCACCACCTACGCTGCGGGCGACAAGGTGGTGCTGGCGGCGGATGCCAGCGGGCCGCAGGGGGTGGCCGGGGTGGAGTTCTATGTTGATGGGGTGCGGGTGGCGGTGGCCTATGCCTCGCCCTATGTCGGCGTGTGGACGGCCACGCCGGGCGACCACATTCTCCACGCCATCGCCTACAGCCCGCACAACAGCAGCGCGAAGAGCGACTTCGTCAATATCACCGTGGGCGCCGCCCCGCCAGCCACGCCCGATGCCAGCCTCGATTTCGGCATCCTGGCCCCCAGCGACAACAGTACCTTGCCCAACAAGCCGATCGTGATCCTGGTGGCGACCCCGCCCAATTCCCCGGTCACCCAGGTCAACTTCTACGTAGACGGTGCCCCGGTCGGCACCACCGGCTCGGCCCCGTTCCAGTGGTCGTGGACCCCCACTGTGGGCCGCCACACGATCCTCGCCATCGGCTATCTGGCGAACGGCAAAGAGCTGGCCCGCGCCCAGACGACGGTCTACATCAACCCGCTCCAATAGGGGATAGGGGTTGGGGGTTGGTGAAGGATGAGCCACCAACCCCCAACCCTCAACTCCTATCCCTTTACAATCACAGATCAGCCCGCCCGCCGTTCTACAGTCGACCTTGCGGCCCGACACGCGGATTCTTTAGCGGAAAGGGACCATCCCATGATTAATCAGTTGAAGGCGGAAGTAGAACGGCGCACCGGCCTGCCGCCTGCGGTGGTAGATCAGGTCGTTACAGCGTTAGGTGAAGTGCTGGCCGAACGCTACCCCCAGTACGCGGCGATGATCGGCCCGATGCTCGGCATCCCGATGCCCGGTGCGACGACCCCTGGCACGCAGCCCACGACCCCGGGCCTGGGCACGATCCCGGTGCCGCCCGGCCTGACCCCCGCCCCGCCGACCCCCAGCACCCCGCCCGCGCCCGGCAACACGGGCCTGCCCAACCTGACCGATCTCGAAAACGAGTTCACCCGCTTCCTGGGCGGCTCGGGCACCTCGTCCAGCGGCGGGTCGGGCACCGGCTCGTCCGGTCCCAACAGCTAGGCCCCAGGCTTGGTCCCATTGCCCCGACAATTGCGGACCTCCGACCAGGGCGAGCGCCGCTCGCCCCTACG
>JBBSEL010000463.1:0-4493 GCA_038239755.1 Chloroflexia bacterium
AGAGCGGCTTAAAGCCGTTATGGACGAAATCCGCGCCGCAGGCAAGGAGATCATCCTCTTCATTGACGAACTCCACACCGTCATCGGGGCCGGAGCCGCCGAGGGCGCGCTCGATGCCGCCAACATGCTCAAGCCCGCCCTGGCGCGCGGCGACCTGCAATGCGTCGGCGCGACCACCCTGGACGAGTACCGCAAGCACATCGAGCGCGACGCCGCGCTGGAGCGCCGCTTCGCCACCGTCTTTGTGGACGAGCCGTCGCCCGAAGACACCATCCTGATCCTCAAGGGCCTCCGCCCCCGCTACGAACTGCACCACGGCCTGAAGATCACCGATGCCGCGCTCGACGCGGCGGTCAACCTGTCGCACCGCTACATCAGCGACCGCCACCTGCCCGACAAGGCCATTGACCTGATGGACGAAGCCGCCTCGAAGGTCCGGCTGGACGTGTTCAGCCTGCCCGCCGAGTTGCGCGAACTTCAGGACCGCATCGCCGAAATCGAAGAGCAGAAGGACGCCGCCAGCACCCGCGAGGATTACGCCCAGGCCGCCTACCTCAAGACCGAGCAGACCCGCCTGGAAGAAGAACTGGCCGAGCGCCGGGGCGAATGGTACACCACCAATGGCCTCGATGAAACCGTAGACGAAGAAGACGTGGCCGAGGTGCTGGGCCGCTGGACCGGTATCCCCGTCAAGCGGATGCTGGCCGACGAAATGCGCCGCCTGGTGGACATGGAAGAGCACCTGCACAAGCGGGTGATCGGCCAGGAAGCCGCCATCGTCGCCGTCAGCGACGCCATCCGCCGCGCCCGCGCCGGGCTGCGCGACCCGCGCCGTCCGATGGGCAGCTTTATCTTCGTCGGCCCGACCGGCGTCGGCAAAACCGAACTGGCGAAGGCCCTGGCCGAGTTCCTGTTCGACAGCCCCGACGCGCTGGTCCGCGTGGACATGAGCGAATACGGCGAGCGCCACACCGTCGCCCGGCTGATCGGGGCACCCCCCGGCTACGTCGGCTACGATGAGGGCGGGCAACTGACCGAGGCCGTCCGCCGCCGCCCGTACCAGGTGGTCCTCTTCGATGAAATCGAGAAGGCCCACCCCGAAGTGTTCAACTCCCTCTTGCAGGTGTTGGACGATGGCCGTCTGACCGACGGGCATGGCCGCGTGGTGGACTTCCGCAACACGTTGATCATCCTGACCTCGAACGTCGGCACGCAGTTCTTGCAGGACGGCGGGCTGGGTTTCCGGGCGCTGAAGGGCGCGGCGGCGGCCCAGGCCGAGGAAAAGGAAGCTCGGAGCCGGGTGGACCGCGCCATGCGCGACACCTTCCGCCCCGAATTCCTCAACCGCATCGACGATGTCATCCTGTTCAACCCGCTGACGCTCGATGAACTGCGCCAGATCGTGGACCTCCAGTTCGCTGATCTGCAAACCCGCACTGCCGTCATGAACCTCAACCTGGCGCTGACCGACGAGGCCCGCACCTGGTTCGCCGAGCGCGGCTACGACAAGACCTATGGTGCCCGCCCGCTCAAGCGGCTGATCAGCCGCGAGCTGGAAACCCCGATCAGCAAGCTGGTCCTCGGCGGCACCACCGAACCCGGCGCGACCATCGTCATCGACCGCGACCCGGCGGCGGACACCCTCGCCCTCCACGTCGAGGCCCCGCCCGCCATCCCGCTCCCGCTCGATCTCGACACCCCGGTGGATGTCTGATCCCATCCGATAGCTAAACACCAAGAGGCGGCTGGAGCAATCCAGCCGCCTCTTTGCGTCCCGCCACCCTGCCGCCGAACCCGCCCCCGACGCGGTGCCTACCCCCTCTAGACAAACCATTAGTAATCTGCTACAATCTGTTCGTAAAAACCTCCGGGCGGCCCACTGGCAATTGTATTTTATCGGTAGGGAGGAACTTAGCATGAAACGGATTGTGGTGTTCGGGTTAATGGTGATGCTCGCGCTGGCAATCGGCCAGGGCAGCGGACGCACCGTCGTGGCGGCGGATGATCCCCACTTTGGCTACAGCGGCGAGGCCGGGCCAGAACACTGGGGATCGCTCAGCCCCACCTACGCCACCTGCCTGGATGGTCGTGAACAGTCCCCGGTGGATATCCCCAGTTCCGCGCCGCTCAACCCGGCCAGTATCAAGTTTAACTACCAGCCCAGTGCCCTCGTCATCGGCAACAATGGGCATACGATCAAGGTGGACTACAACCAAGGCAGTTCGATTGAAGTCGAGGGCACGACCTACAATCTCGTGCAGTTCCATTTCCATGCCCGTAGCGAACATGCCCTGGCCGGCAACTATTCCCCGATGGAACTGCACCTGGTGCACCAGAGTGCCGACGGCAAGCTGGCCGTGGTGGGCGTGCTGCTGACCAGCGGCGGGGAGGATGCCGCCTACACCCCGGTGTTGGCCCACCTGCCTGCGCACGAAGGCACCCCCGAGACGATCCCCGGCGCGAGCATCAATGCTGCCGGTCTGCTGCCTGCCGATCAGACCTACTACCGCTATAATGGCTCGCTCACCACCCCGCCCTGCTCCGAAGGGGTGAGTTGGTTCGTGCTGCGCGCCCCGGTCCAACTGTCCACCGCCCAGATCGCCGCCTTCACCGCGCTCTACCCCAACGATGCCCGCCCCGTCCAGTCGTTCAACGCCCGCACCTTCCTGCTCAGCGCCAACCTCGCCCCCACCGTCGGCATGCCCCGCACCGGCAACGCCGACCCGGCCTACTCTGCCGCCCTCGTCTTCGCCGCCCTCGCCCTCCTCGGCACCGGCCTCGCCCTCGCCCGCCGCCCGGCTCCGGTCGCCGTCCACCGCAACGACAACGAATAGGCCGCAACGCTAGCCAATTGCTGCCATAACAAGGGGGCGGCGGGAAGGTTCCCGCCGCCCCTTTTCATGCCTGTCATATCGGCCAGGATCGTAACCCTGGAGGAACTAGAGCGTATATCAAATAGAACCGACTGCGATCCTAGAGGAGTAGAGCGCCAGGAGGAATAATGGACCACCCCACCCGCCACCTTGATCGTCCCGAAGAAAACGAAGATCCGCCTGACCAGGAGACTCGCCACTTCGACCAACCACTCCCAGTCTCCCCGACCGGCACTCCCACCCGCCGCCTGGGTGCCCTACCCTCGCTTCCGTCGGAAGCCGAAACGCCTCACCCGGCCAGCCAGTTTGTGGACCACCGTCCGCTCGATCAGCGCAGCCCCACCCCATCGCTGGCCCCGCGTTCGCGCCGCATTCCGAAACCCAGGGACACAACCCCCGCCTCGCGCGCTGATCGCATCGCCAGGGTCGCTACCAACCGCAAATGCTTGCGCTGCGGGCAGTTGATGATGAAGGCCGACCTGCTAGGCAACACCCTGCGACTGGTGCAGCATAAGAGCGACTCCTTCTGGCATGGTGCGTTGAATAGCGAAGTCAAGGCCGCTGTCTGCCCCGACTGTGGCTACACTGAATTCTATGCAACTGACCCGGAGGACCTCATCCCGACCGACCCGTGGATCCGCTGATTCAGCCAAGCGTTAGGGGCGGGCGCAAGACCATCTAATCCGGCACCAACCAGGCCAGCGCCGCCGCCCGATCCGCAAAAATCCGGAACGCATTGCCGCGATTCTCTTCCCGCATCAACGCCTGGAACGCGCCACTATGCGGGTCGCCACCGGGGGCTTCCACCACCGCCAGCCGTATCCGGTAGTTGTAGAGCTTCTGGAGGATCGTCCCCGCCTCGCCCGAACTGAGATCGAAGAACCGGGCGGTGAGGTTTTCCGGGTACAGCAGCACCGCGCGGGCCTGCTGCTCAAAGCACACCCCGATCAGCTCGACCACATCCTCCGGCGAAGAGAGCAGCCCGGTCTCCGGCGTGCCCTCGATCACTGCCTGCGTCCCCTCCCCGACTACCTGAACATTCATTGGCCCGTCTCTCCTCAGAACAAAGTGTTGACCAGCAAATCGACCAACTCCTTCGGAAGCTGATTGCGCGCACTATACCATGGATCGCAACGCACCTCTCAGTATTTCGCTGCCTTCGTCCCTTTCGCTTCGTGCGCTTCGTCCCTTCGTGTTTTCGTGGTTCAAACCGCCCGCTAGAAGAACCGCTCCAAGGCGTGCTGGATCGCCCACAGCAGGATCGGCAAGATCAGCGCCGCGCCCAGGCCCCCGACCGTCCCCGGCTGCCAGGGCCAGGTCGGCAGCTTCGCCAGCATCTCTTTCTCGGCCAGCAAGTACTCCATCGCCGTCTTCATCGCCGGGACATGGTCCAGCGCGTGCGCGTCCAGATGCCCGTGCGTCTCCAGAATGCTCACTTCCAGTTGCGCCCCCGCATCGTCCAGCAGCCGGTGCTTCTCGGCCTCCAGCATCCCATGAATCCCCAGTAGCGGCAGCGCGAAAGTCACCAGCGCCAGCAGCGTCAGCCCCACCGCCGACCCGATCACCGCCGCATTGTTCACCAGCCCCGGCAACGAGCCGATAAAAGCATAGGTGATGACC
>JBBSEL010000464.1:0-4492 GCA_038239755.1 Chloroflexia bacterium
AACTGGGCGATCTTGGCGACGCGCTTTCGCTGTGCCCACACCATCTACACCGCAATCATGTGTACCATTTGTGGCTTTGTGAACGTGCAAACCGCCCGCTGGCAAGCCGCCAAAGCGAAGGCTAATTGTGCATAGACTCTAATAAGAATAAGCTCATCCATTTGGCGATCGGAGCAGCTCAACCTAATATAAGCCAGCAAGTGATTAGAAGTCTTGAATTGCTGAAGCCATCAGAGGCTGTAATGCTGACATTTAATCAAATAGTCGAACCAATGTTTGAAAGTATTCGAAATCTCCAGCAACATATAATTAATCTCCGCCGCACCCGCGACCTGCTCTTGCCCCGGCTCATCTCGGGGGCGGTGGATGTGGCGGGGTTGGCGATCAATGAGTTAACGGCCTAGCACCGGCTGGTCCAATATAAACACCGTATTGGGATGCAGCCGGGTCAGCAGAAAGGATGACCAATCCCGATGAAAATCTCCCACGACGACTTCATAGCCTTCGTCCACACACTGGCCGGGCAGGAACTCACCACCCGCGCCCAGCATCAGCCCTTCACGGTGCGTGTCACCGACAGCGGGTTGGAGTACGTGCCGGGCAGCACCGGAAAGCCCCGGCAGCAACCGTTCGCCAAGATGGACGAGATACTCGATGAGTTTGCGGCGAGCGGATCACTCCAGCCCGTACACTATCAACAAGAGACGCGGAACAGTTCTTACCAGCTAACACTGATTGCCATGTATCTGGAGCAACGCGGTTTTGCCCCTGACCCTGGGCTAATCACATGATGATACTCGGGCGGTGGCTGTGGCGGGGTCGGCGATCACGCACGAATGACCAGGGCGCGTCTGACGTTGACCCTAAAAACGCTGACCTTCGTAAAAGGCGGTTAGATATGCTGGTTCTTGATGAATGCGGGGCCGGAACAGATTACGACTATAAATGGCCCACATACGTGGAGCGATTCAAAACGTGGATCGATTATCGCATCCAGGTTGACGGTGAGCAGCATCGCGTGAGAATAGGCTTCGGGTCATGGCATACATTTGGCCGACAGCGGACGCACGTTGTGGTATGGATTGATCAGATCCCACTCCTTGAATTGCACTCTGCCGACGACTTCGAGACCTCCGGCGAGGTGCTTGCCCAAATAATCCTCTATGATGGGGGTAAAAAGCACATGTGTCGATTTCCGAACGATGCTATTCCTGAACGATATGCCAGCTTCCGCTGTGTGGGATTACCTGAGAGAATGCGGGTCAAGGGTGTGTGGAATTCCTGGGCTGTCGTAACCACCCTTGATGATCATAAGACGATGATCATGTTAGCTCGTCTCCGGCAAATGGAGCGACAAACGCAGCGAGGTTATGGCGGACAACCGCCGCGCCCGTGACCTGCTCTTGCCCCGGCTCATCGCGGGGGTGGTGGATGTGGCGGGGTTGGCGATCAAGTCCGAAGAAATGGAGAGGTAAGAATGGAAGACACAGAGCCAATTAATTTTAAGATAAGCCAGATAGATTGGCAGAACCGCCAGTGCTTGAATATGGGGAAGGAGGGTATTGTCTATCGAGTAGCTCCAGGCGTTGTAGTCAAAGTGGATGGGGTGAGTCGACATGGGGTTGAGCTTCAGAAACGGATGGTGGAATTAGGCCTAAGTGTACCAGTATTCGACTTTAATTCTGGTGCATCACTTCCCATAGATCTGGCTCATGAAGTATGCAAGGTTCATGGAGCGCGCAAGGATTTGTTAGCGGACGACCTTTTGAGAGATATGGAAGAGGCCGAATTGGCAGTCACTTGTAATTGCAATAGGCGTATTGCTTCATTACTGCTTATGGCCGAAGCACAACCATTAAGCCCGGAGGAGCAAGAATCAGATGAGGTCATACAGTTCCGCGAGCGCTTGCGCGATGTGTATGAAACGTTAGGAATAAACTGGGACTTCCACAATCCAGATAATGTCATGAGATATAAAGGTGCGTTGGTTGTTATAGATTTTGGATGAGACTGATCCATGAATTCTGGTTACTCCGAAGACGCGCTAGTCGAACAGCCCGCCATCGCCGCCTTCGCCGCGCTGGGCTGGCAAACGCAGAACTGCTTCGCCGAGCGCTTCGGCGCGGGAGGCACCTTGGGCCGCGAACACCCCGGCGAGGTCGTCCTGCTGGCCCGGCTGCGCGCCGCCCTGGCCCGCCTCAACCCCGGCCTGCCCGCCGCCGCCCTCGCCCTGGCCGTCGAGGAACTGACCCGCGACCGCTCCGCGCTCAGCCCCGCCCGCGCCAACCAGGCCGTCTACCGCCTGCTTAAAGCGGGGGTCAAAGTCGCCGTCCGCACCCCCGACGACGACGACCTGATCACCACCGTCCGCGTCATCGACTGGGCACAACCGGAGGCCAATGACTTCTTCCTCGCCTCCCAGTTCTGGGTCGCGGGCGACATGTATAAGCGTCGCGCCGACCTGGTCGGCTTCGTCAACGGCCTGCCCCTCGTCTTTGTCGAACTCAAGGCCGCCCACCGCCACCTCAAGGACGCCTACGACCACAACCTGCGCGACTACCGCGCCACCATCCCCCAGCTTTTCTGGTACAACGCCGCCCTCCTCCTCTCCAACGGCGTCCAGGCCCGCATCGGCACCCTCACCGCCGATTGGCCCCATTTCGCCGCGTGGCCGCAGATTGACGCAGCGGGCACCGTCGGCCAGGTCGCGCTCGACACGCTGATCGGGGGCACCTGTGCCCCGGCCCGCCTGCTCGATCTGGTCGAAAACTTCACCCTCTTCAGCGACGCGGCGGGCGGCCTGGTCAAGATCCTCGCCAAGCCCCACCAGGTCTTCGGCGTCAACAGCGCCGTCGCGGCGGTCGAGCAGATCCAGGCGAACGGCGGGCGGTTGGGCGTCTTCTGGCACACCCAGGGGTCGGGCAAAAGCTACTCGATGGTCTTCTTCTCGCAAAAGGTGCTCCGCACGCTGCCCGGCAACTGGACCTTCCTCGTCGTCACCGACCGCCAGGAGCTAGACGACCAGATCTACAAGACCTTCGCCAACGCCGGGGCGGTGCTCGAAGCGGAGACCCAGGTCCACGCCGACAGCAGCGCCCACCTGGACCACCTGCTGCGCGAAGACCACCGCTACATCTTCACCCTGATTCACAAGTTCGCGCCCCGCCCGCTGGACCCCACCGGCCAACCCCTCCCGATCTCCCCCCGCGCCGACATCATCGTCATGGCCGACGAGGCCCACCGCTCGCAGTACGACACGCTGGCCCTCAACATGCGCAACGCCCTGCCGCACGCCGCCTTCATCGGCTTCACCGGCACCCCGCTGCTGGCCGGGGAGGAGCGCACCCGCGAGGTCTTCGGCGACTACGTCAGCATCTACAACTTCAAGCAATCCATTGACGATGGGGCCACCGTCCCGCTCTACTACGAAAACCGCATCCCCGAACTCCAACTGACCAACGACCAGCTCAACGACGACCTGGCCGCCGTGGTCGAAGCCGCCGCGCTGGACGAGGCCCAGGAAGCCAAGCTGGAGCGCGAGTTCGCCCGCCAGTACCACCTGATCACCCGTGACGAGCGGCTCGACGCCATCGCCGCCGACATAGTGACCCACTTCCTGGGCCGGGGTGTGCCGGGCAAAGCGATGGTCGTCTCCATCGATAAAGCCACCGCCGTCCGCATGTACAACAAAGTCCAGCAACACTGGCAGGCCACCCTGGCTGACCTGGAGGCGCAACGGCCCACCGCCACCGGCAGGGTAGGGGAGCGGCTCGACGACACGATCCGCTTCCTGCGCGAGACCGACATGGCCGTGGTCATCTCGCAGGGGCAGAACGAAGTGGACGAGCTGCGCAAGAAGGGCCTCGACATCGCCCCCCACCGCCGTCGGATGCTCAGCGAGGATCTAGCGAAGAAGTTCAAAGACGCCGCCGACCCCTTGCGGATCGTCTTTGTCTGCGCGATGTGGATGACCGGCTTCGACGTGCCCAGCGTCTCGACCGTCTACCTCGACAAGCCGATGCGCAACCACACGCTGATGCAGACCATCGCCCGCGCCAATCGCGTCTTCGGCGACAAGCCCAACGGCCTGATCGTGGACTACGTCGGCGTCTTCCGCGACCTGCAACGTGCCCTGGCGATCTACGGAGCCGCCACCGACGGCACCACCCCGGTCCAGGACAAGAGCCGCCTGGTCGCCGCCCTGCGCGAAGCCCTGACTACCCTGGACACCTTCTGCGCCGAGCACGGCATCCACCCCGACCAGATGCTCGCCGCCCAGGGCTTCGCGCTGGCCGGGCTTCTGGCCGATGCTGTCGAGGCGCTTGTTGTCAACGACGCCACCAAGAACCGCTACCTGGCCCTGGCCGCGAACGTCGCCCGCCTCTACCGCGCCATCCTCCCCGACCGCGCCGCCAACGAGTTCGCCCCCCGCGTGGCCTTCTTCGCCGAAATCACCGGCCAGATCCACACGAAAACCGACCCACCCGACATT
>JBBSEL010000465.1:0-4492 GCA_038239755.1 Chloroflexia bacterium
CAAATACAGGGCAGGAGGAGGCGAAAAATTATCCTGAACCGGGGTCCAGGATAAGACGCATAATAGAAGCCAGAGAGCAGAAATCAGAAGTCAGAAATCAGCAGAGCGTCTACCCCCTAGGGTAACAGGCGCACGCACGCGGTCCCCTCTTTATAGGAGGAGAAGAGTGTTGAGGGCTGTGTGTTCAGGCGGGTCCGGCGACCACTGCCAGAGCATCCGGCGCGATTACCGGCGGACCTCCCAGGCCAGCAGCGCGGCCAGGATCGCGGATTGGACGACCTGGAGCGGCACGAACAGTACCTTGCCGATCCACAACGGCATATAGTCGGTGGCGGTGGGTGACCAGCCCTGCTGCAAGTAGGCCACCCCTCGCTCCAGCACATCCTGCGGCACACAGTGCCCGGCGTCACGCCAGACCAGCAAGGCCAGCACGGCATAGGCGGTCTCTTCCAGGGTGGAGGTGTGATAGTGCCCCCAGCCACCATCGGGCCAGGCGGTATGGACGATCCAGTCAACCGCCGAGGCCACCAGATCGGGGGCGAAGTCGTGGGCGGCCAGCACCACATGGCTCGTAGTGTAGTAGGGGCTGATGTGCCACTTGTCAAACCAGAAGTGGCCGGGCTGCTGCACCGACCGCAGGAACGTCACCACTTTTTCGACCCGCGCCGCGCGCTCGATCCGGTCGCAGTAATGCAGCGCATCGAGGATATGGATGTTCGGGCTGACCGACGGATTCCGCTCCAACTGATAGCAGCGGAAATAGTGCGCCTCTTCGTACTGGTAGAGCAACTGTGGGTCCAGGTCATATCCGGCCTTGCCCAGCACCGCGAAGCAGACCCCGGTGGTATCGGCATCCTTCAACACAGAGTCCTGGGTGGCCGTCCAGCCGTCGGGCTGGCGCGTTTCGTCCAGAAATTGGAGCAGCGGTTGGGTCTCGGCGGGCAGGACCTTGTACAGATTGGGCAGCGCGTGCTGGAATTGATACAAGGTCCAGCTTTTTTCCCAGGTTTCCAGCGGCCAGTAGGTCGACGCGCCACCATCGGACCCGTCCCGGTCCAGGGCGCGCTGAACATAGCTGCACGCGGCCCAGTCGCCGGGTTGGTGGCGCAGCAAAAACGCCGTAGCCGAGGGTGACACGGCCACCCCGCCCGCCGGTTGCTGCACGTTCCCGGCCCGCCGGGGATCAAACCGCTCGTCCAGCACTTCCAGATTGAAAGCCAGCGGCAGCGTATGATCATAGGCCAGGTGCAAGGGGGCGCGAGCCAGCTTCTCGGCCCGCAACCGCATCACCCCGTCGAACGCCGAATAGGGCAGCGGCAGGCTCTGGGCCTGGGCCTGGTCCAACAGCATGGGAAACAACAACTCGAAGCCGACGGTTTCCCACGGATCATGGGGCAACCGCCCGGCGTTGCGCCAGATATAGGAAATCCCCTGCCGGATCCGCGCATCGTCCGCCGGATCGTCGTGCCACTGACGCAAGGTCAGGATCGCTCGCAGGGTGCTGATCAACCGATCGTGGTAGTAGGACCAGGACGCGCCCCAACTACCGTCAACATGCTGGTGTTGCCGGATCCAGTCCAGGCACTCTGGAAATTGGGGCGTCGCCGGATCGTCGGCAGCGCGCAACGTTGCTACCCAGGCGGTGTCATAGGCGGACGAATTGATGCGGTTGGCCCCCGCCTCCGTGAGGAAGGTGCGCGCTTCGGTGAAGATAGACATATGTGCCCTCCCGTGGCAATGCAAGCAACGACTGGTATAGATACTTTCGGGACAGGGCTAGCCACCAGGGTCCCCTCATATGAGCGTGTTGCCACAGAACAGCGCTTCTATGATCCATGCTGAGCAGGCGATGTAAGGGTCGCTGGGAAAAGCGATTCGTGGTACTTTAAGTGTCCGTACAGTACAAGACGTGTATAGGCTGCTCATAGGAGTATCATACACCGCAGGCACTGACAAAACGCTGACAGAACAAGCTCTACAAGACGAATCGGCGCTCCAGCCAACAATAGCTAATAAATGCCGCTTCTTTAGCGCCGTCAAACCGATATTCTGCTGAAAAACCCCAGGAGAATACCTGCCCCACCGGCGCGGGTCTCTTGAGGAGGACCGTGTATAACACCCCGACCGGTACCTGCTGGTTCACCCGGCGCAGGAACGCAGGCGGCGTAGTAGGCGGGCTGATGGGGGATGCCACCCTTGCGATCCGCCAGTGACACAAACCCGATCAACGATCCATAGGGGAAAGAAACGCGCAGGACGGAAAACAAGGAGGGCACGGAGCGATAGACGCTCTGGGCCCTCCTTGTCGCCGGGATGACCCAGCGCTATTTGCTGTCCAGCACCACGATCTGCGGCTGACCGGTGTCGGTCGCCTTCAGGTCCGACGGCTTGACCGTCCAGGTGTGGCCGGGGCGGATCACGTTACGGTAGCCCGCAGCCAGGAAATCATCGACCGGGGCGAGGGGCACCCGGCTATCGGCGGTCTTGTAGTGGATCGGGATGACCGCCTTCGGCTTCAGTTGGTTCACGATCTGCACTGCCGCCGTCGCGTCCAGCACCGAGCCGCCGCCGACCGGCAAGAACAGCACGTCGGGCTGGGGCCGCAGCAGGGGCGACTGCGGCAATGGGCCTTTCAATCCACCCAGGTGGACCATGTAGAGGCCAGGGCTGTCGATCACCCAGACGCCATTCGGCCCGGTTTGATCGCTCCCGCTCTGCACCGCCTGGATGTGGGCATCGCTGAGTTGGGCGTCCACCGGGACAAACTGCCCGTTGTGCGCCGCGATCAGCACATTGTCGCTGGTGGCCGCCGCCTGATAATTATAGTCGGGGTCATCCCGGCTGATCAGCAGCGCGTTGACCATGCCCAAAAATGGCAGGGTATAGCCGCTGGCCGGGCCGGGCGGGTCTACCAGGATCGTGTTGCCGTCGGGCGTGATCAGCAGCACCCCCGACTGGCCGAACCATTGGACGGTCAGGCTGCCCGCCACTGCCGGGGGCTGGGTCGCCGACACGGCGGGGGTCGCCAGCGGCGTGGTGGCACCGCCCACCGTCGGCACCGGCGATCCCGCGCCTGGCGGGAGGATGACGGTCGCGGGCACCACCGTAACCGGCGGCGGGGTGGCGCTGGCGGGCACCGGCGTGGCGCTCGGCGGCGGGGGCACCGGCGTATCACTCGGTGGCGGCGGCACGGCGGTGGGGCTGGGCGGCGGCGGGATCGGTGTGAGGCTCGGCGGCACCGGCGTGGGCGGCAGCGGCGCGGTGGTCACCGTGGCGGGCACCGGCAACGGTGTCTCGGTCGGCGGGGCGGGGGTCGCGGTCAGCAGGGCCACGGTAGGTGACGGCTCCAGTGTGGGCGGCGGAGCCACCACTGCCACAGTCGCCGTGGGCGGCTCCGGGGCCGGGGTCGCCGTGGGCGGCGCGGTCGGTAGCACGGTCGGCGTCGGGGTCAGGCTCACTCCCACGGTGCTGGGGCGGGTGGCGAAAAAGACGACCAGCGCCAGCAACAGCAGTGCGCCCACCCCACCCAGAATCCAGGGCAGCGGCGTGCGATTCGGGGGCGGGGGCGGCGGAGTACCTCTGCCATAGGTGCCGGTCGGTGGCCCACCCAGTGGGCCAGGCGGTGGGATCGGCGTGGCCTGGGTCGGCTCGTAGACCGGATCGTAGGCAGGCGCGGGCGGCAGGGGCGGCAACACTGGCTGCCCGGGATTCACCCGCGTGGGGTCGGTCGGCCCGCCCACCGGCACCTGGCTGGTCGGCGGAATCTCATAAGGGTTCGGGTCGGGAAAATACCGTGTCGGGTCGCCCCCCTCAGGCGGCGGCACGTTGGGATCGCGTGTGGACATGCGACGAAGCTCCTTGTTACGAACGGTGTGGTCAGCAGTCAGTGGTCAGCAGTCAGCAGTCAGTGGTCAGTGAGCAGTCAGCAGTGGTTGGAAGTTAGAAGAGTAGCGTTGGAAAATTAGAGAGGATTACAGATATTCGTGCATCTGACCACTGACTGCTGACTGCTGACTGCTGACCACTCTTTCATAAAACGAACAAACCCGCCCAACGGTGCGCGGTGCGGGCAGATGTGGTATAATAGAAGTAGCAAGTTTGTTCTAATTTAGCGGCGGTGCCAGACGTGGTAGCGTGAAGGAGTGGTGCTGTGACTGATGTAGAAGACCGTGTCATATCGGGCAAGGCCGGCGAGGAAGAACGGAAAATCGAGCAAAGCTTGCGCCCGCGCCGCCTGGTCGAGTATATCGGCCAGGACCGGGTGAAAGATAACCTGGAGATCTCGATCGCGGCGGCCAAAAATCGCAAGGAGCCGTTGGACCATGTGCTGTTCCACGGGCCACCGGGCCTGGGCAAGACCAGCCTGGCAATTGTGCTGGCGAACGAGATGGGCAGCCAACTGAAGACCACCTCGGGTCCGGCCATCGAACGCCCCGGCGACCTGGCCGCGATTCTGACCAACCTGCAAAAGAACGACATCCTGTTCATTGAC
>JBBSEL010000466.1:0-4488 GCA_038239755.1 Chloroflexia bacterium
CACCAATCCCCAACCCCTATCCCCAACCCCTATCTTCGGCGCAACACCACCGCCGCCTCGGTCAGCCCCGTCCGGTGCGACGACGAGCGCCGAGTGCGGAGGATCGTCACCTCGTCTACTGCGAACCCGGCCTCCGTCCCCAGCCGCGCGGTGAGCGCGGGCACCGGCACAAACACCCCGCTGTGCGACGAGTCGCCGGTGATCAGCACAAAGTGCCCACCCGGTTTGAGCAGCCGGTGGACCGTCCGCAGCACCCGCAACAGGCCGCCGAAATATTGCCCGGCCATAAAGGCGTAATCCCAGCCCCAGCCGCGCCCGCCCAAGCGTTCCTCTAACTGGGCCACCACCCCTTGCACTTCGGGGATATGTAGTACCTCTTCCCGGTCGGCAATCTCCCGGTAGATCGCTTTAGCATCCGAAGTCATCATCCGCTTGCGCAGGTCGCGCAGGTCGGCCATCGTCGGGATGAAGCCGAGGAAGAACAGTTCCAACCGGGTCTGCATCGTATAATCCAGGTTGTTGAGGTAGGGCGGCGAGGTGATAGCAAAGTCGGCGGGCAACAACGGCCCCCCTTCCCCCTCCGGCGGCCCCACCCGCGCATCCACGTTGAAGACCCGCACAGCACCCCAGGCGGGATGACCGGGAGCACGGGCGGCCTGGAGGTCGGCCAGCATCCGCTCCAGCCCGGCGGCAAACAGCTCGTAGACTGGGGCATCCAGGCGCTCTTCCCGCGAGCCGAAAGCATGGGGGGTCAGCTTCATATTCGAGCAGGGCCGCAGGATCGCCGCCACCGCCAACCGGGCCAGCATCCGGTGATCCGGCACGGCCATCTGATCGATCAAACCCAGCAGGCGCAGCAGTTTGATCGCGATGGCCGGGGTGATCCAGCGGGCCAGGCGGGGCATGTCCGGCATCGTCGGCGGTCCGTCCAGCGGCGCGTCCAACTCCACCCGCGCCCGCGCCAGCAGGCGATCCACGTCGGCACGGAGCGCGGGCCAATCGTAGTCGAAGTGGGTCTTGATCGCCGCCGCCCAACTCAGGAACGGGTTGACCTCCAGCCCCACCGCGTTCACGCCACGCAGTTGGGCCGC
Organism: Chloroflexia bacterium; assembly: GCA_038239755.1. Classification (GTDB taxonomy): domain Bacteria; phylum Chloroflexota; class Chloroflexia; order QHBQ01; family JAICKM01; genus JBBSAN01. The sequence continues at coordinate 1,092 of JBBSEL010000466.1, forward strand.
CAACAGGCTGGTGCCCGCCCCGGCGAAGGGGTCCAGCACCGTTTGGCCCGCCCCCACCGCATAGCGGGTCATGTAGTCATGGACCAATGGCAGCGAGTACGATTCGGGGAGTTGATACCAGGAGACGAACGGCTGATCGCGGTCAGGAACGGGAGTCGTGGTGAGGAGGGGCATAAGCTACCAAAGCGGAGGGTTCGCCACAGAGAACACAGAGGCCACAGAGAATTTTGAACTCTGTGGCCTCTGTGTTCTCTGTGGTAAGCCGTTAACGGGCCAAAGCCCAGGCGATACCGTCGCGGATGTGCCCCGACCAGAAGGTCCAGTTGTGCCCTTCCGGGTACTCGGCGGCGGCAACCTCATAGCCGGTGCGCTCTAGCATCGTCACGAAGCGGCGTTGGCCGTCGGTGAAGTCGCCTTCGGATCCCCCATCAGACGAGAGGATGAAGCGCTCGTAGAGGCCGACCACACAGTGAAAGCCGACGGGGACCGGGTCTTCCTCTTCGATCCAGCCGATCAGTCGGTCCGCGTTGAACGAGTAGGCACCCGACCGAGGTAAGGCCCAGCCGAACACCTGTGGGCACTTCCAGGCGAGATAAACGGCCAGCGACCCACCCAGCGACGCCCCCATCGTAGCCCAGCGGCGCGGGTCGGCGGCCACCGGGAAGTGATCGCGGAGAAAGGCGACGACTTCTTCGGCACAAAAGTGGACATAAGGATCAGGATCGCGGCCATACTCTAGCCCGCGGTCAATCGGGGGCACGAACACGCCGAGCAGCGGCGGCACGGCCCCGTCCGCGATGCTGTTGTCGAGCACCGTGGCGGCGTGTGCCTGCGCCAGATAATCGCCGCCATCATGGAAGAGGACGACCGGGTAGCCCTCGGCGTGGTCCGCACGATAGCCGGGCGGCAGGTAGATGAACAGCGTGCGGGCCTGGCGGAGGGCCGGGCTGTGGAGCGTGTGTTCCTCCACCCGGCCTGTGGGCACGCCGGGGCGCGAGGTCACATCGGGCGGCGGGCGGTAGGCGGGCATGAGCAGGGCACTTTTCGGCCCCCAGCGTTCGCGCACCCCCTGCTGGGGGTTCAGCCCGTCAACGCGCTTGCGCCCGTTCACCTGGAACTGGTACTCCAACCGTGCCGCCGGGTCGAAGTGCTCCACCCGCCAGTACAGCCCGCTGCGGCCCGCCGGGGTCATCCAGGCCCCTGCATCCCACCCGTTCCATTCGCCGGTCAGCGCGACCCGCACATGCGTGTTGGGACGGCCCAAGTAGAGGAAGGTGGCCGCATCCCCGCTGATAACCGGAGCGTGCCCGCCCGCCGCCTGCAACGCGCGCAGGTAGGCGTTGACCGCCGCGCGTCCGGTCTGGTCCTGGGCGGCAGCCCGTTCGCAAGCCTCGACCAGCGCCCGCAGCGCCGGATCTGGGATCAACTCATTCACAGCTCAGTCCCCACGGCGGAGGGGCGTGGTCCGCCCCCTCCCCGCTTACGGCCCCGCCTGGACCTGATAGAGGCTTGGCCTGTTGTCGCCTTCCGGCAGCATGTAGATCGTCGTACCGCCGTCAGTGTAGACCGGGGCCATGAACTGGGCGAACTTGGTCAGGCCCGCGCCGTACTGGTGGCGCTGGTCGTTCTCGGCAAAGGCGCTCTCGCCCTTCTCAATCGTGCCGACAAACACATAGCGCACTCCGTATTTCGCCATCAACTGGCGCGTCTCGGTGATGTCGGTGCTGGCGTAGATGCGATCCAGGTCCGCCACGCGGCTGTCAAGCTGGGCTTTGGCATCGGCCTGCCCGCCGCGCCACTGGTCTTCATGCCCGCGCCAGCCGATCACCGTCGGCAAGCCGCTCATAGTGGATACCCGCCCGCAGTAGCAATAGACGTTGTAGTCGCCGCCAGGGGCCTCGGCCACTGCCGTTTGGGGCACGCCGTTCGTGCGGAGCCACTGGATCGCAGCGAAATCTGCCGGGGCCGAATCGCGCAGGTAGGCGATCCCATCGAGGCCGCGCAGGGTGAAGCCCTGCCCGGCAGGCGGGGGGCCGTAGTCAGACTGGATCTTCGCCACCGGGCCGTAAGCGGTGTAGACCAGGCCCAGGCCCACCAGCACGATCATCCCCAAGGCCCACAGCGGCGCGGTGACAAGGCCGATCGTATCGGCCAGAGTCCGGCCAGGCGTACGCCCGCCGCTCAACTGCGCCGCCCGTGCCCGCAGGGTCCGCACCAGCGGCTGGCCGACCAGCCACCAGGTGGCATACGCCCCCGACAGCCCCCATAGCACCCAGGTCTGGTAGTAGAACTTGAACACGGTGTTCATCCGCCGCCCGAAGACATCCTTGATGAACACCACTTCGGTGGTCAGCGTGATCAGCGCGCCCAAGCCGATCAGGGTAAGGACGAACACTTCTTCCGGCTGCCAGCGTTCGGGGTTCAACCGTTCGCGGATCAGGTAGAGGGCGAAGACGAACATCGGGGCGAGCAGGCCCAACAGCGGGAACTTGAAGGACACCGCCAGCACCAGGGCGATCACGGTGAGCACCGCGACCACCGCCAGCGGAAGCAGCCGGTCGGTGCGCGCCTCCGTCCCCTGGTTCTGCGTTGCCCGCAGGTCGAACACGCTGCGGATCGTCGCCAGCAGGAGGAAGGCGAGGATGGCAAACAGGAAGATGCCGAAGATGGCGATATAGCCATCCCAGTTGTAGCTCTTATCGTAGAGATTGATGCCCAGGAACGCACCGATCCGCTCGGCCAGACCGCCAAAGATCGGAATGCTGGCGATGTTAGTGGGGATCGGGGTGGTCGTTCCGCCGACCAGCGACTTGAAGGTCAACTGGAACGGCAGGTAGGCGAGGAGGCTCAACACCACCAGCACCACCGCCTGCGACAGCCACCAGCCGACCCGGCTGCCCGTCCAGGCGGTCAGGCGTACCCAGGTGCCGCGCTCCTCCAGTTCGGCCTCGTTGACCGGGCGGGGGTCAAAGCGGGCCGCCAGGGCGGGCCAGGCCAGGCAGGCCAGCACGATCAGCATGTAGGTGGGATAGTCCCAGGTGTTGAGACCGTACATCATGCCGATCACGATGGCGGTCACCGCCAGCCGAACGCGGCCCTCGGTGGTGCGCCAGGTCAGGCCCACATCGGGAAGCCAGCGGGACCGCCCCACCGCCGCGCCGCCGCCCAGCTTGAGCAGCGCTAGGGCCAGGGCCAACGCCAGCAGCATCAGCGGCAGGGCCATCACATGGGGGTGCATGTCGTTGAGGAGGAAGCTGAACAACGGGAACTCGGTGATATTGCCGTAGTCGTCGCGGTAGCCGGTGGCCGGGTCGGTATCATGGATGACGCGGGTCGGCAGGGTGAAGTAGTCAAAGTTTTGGCTCGTCTTACCCTGTTGCAACACTTCTTGCGCGCC
>JBBSEL010000467.1:0-4485 GCA_038239755.1 Chloroflexia bacterium
ATGATCGACAGCGGGCGGATTAAGCCCGTGCAGGATTTTGTCGAGAGCGACAAGCAGCAAGCCCTGGTCGCGGACCTGGAACCGGCGGTTGCCAGCTACTACACCGTGAACGGCAAGCTCTATTCGATGCCGTTCAATAGCTCGGCCCCGGTGATGTACTACGACAAGAACGCCTTCAAGGAAGTCGGCCTCGACCCGGACAAACCGCCGCAGACCTATGACGAAGTCATCGCCGCCGCCCAGAAGCTGGTCAAGAAGGACGCCAGCGGCAAGATCATCCGCAGCGGTGTCGATTTCACCCTCTACGGCTGGATCCTGGAGCAAGAACTGGCGACCCAGTCGACTCTCTATGCCGACCCGAACAACGGGCGCGAGGGCCGGGCCACCAAGCTGGTCTTCAACAACCCCGCCGCCGAGAACTGGCTCAACTTCCTCAAGAAGCTCCAGGACGACGGCCTGGGCCGCAGCGTGGGCCGGGCCAGTGGCACGACCAACGGCACGACCCTGGGGGCCAACTTCTCCAAGGGTGATGCCGCTATCGCCTTTGAGAGCATCGCCACCCTGCGGAGCTGGTCCAACCAGGCCAAGGCCGCCGGTGGCAAGGTGGACGTGGGCGTGGCCTACCTGCCCAAGCCCGCCGGGGCCAAGGGTGGCGTGATCATCGGCGGCGCGTCGCTGTGGATCACCGACCAGGGCACGACGGATCAGCAGGCGGGCGCGTGGGAGTTCGTGAAGTTCACCGCCCAGCCCGACATCCAGGCCTTCTTCGCCTCCTCCACCGGCTACTACCCCACCCGTAAGGCGGCCTACGATGTGCAGGTGATGAAAGACGCCCTGGCGAAGTACCCGCAGTTCCAGGTGGCGATTGATCAACTCCGCGCCACGGAGAAGAGTCCGGCCACCGCCGGGGCCGTGTTCGGCACGTTCGCCGGAACCCGCCCGCTGGTGGAAGGCGCGATGGAGCAATTCCTGCTCGGTAAGGTCGCCACGGCCAAAGCCGCCCTGGACGATGCCGCCAGCAAGGCCAACGATAACCTGAATGAGTACAACTCGACGGTCAAGTAACCGCCCGTCGCGCAACCCGGTCCATGCGCAAACACGACCAATCCTGCGGGGTTGGTCGTGTTTGTGTTTCCCGGCGCAAACACACCTTCATAAATTCTCAATTATTCGCACCGTGTTCCTTAATCTTCGAGTGCGAAAATAGGGGGATGAAGTAAGATGCATCTCCGGGGAACACCTCTTGCAGTAGCGCACCCCTCAGAGCCTCCAGGGGTATGTATCGGCGCGGATGCGATCTGGTGCCGGTATAGCACCCGTGGTTTGACACACTCGGCTTTCCGCAGTGCGCCTTGACGCGGAGAACGGTGGGAGACAACTGGAACTATTAAACCTGCTCCGCAGGCCAGCAGCCGGGCGGCTGAGCCGTCGCCTGCTGGTGCTGTTCGTCCTATTGATCGCCGCGATCGGCACCGTCCCGTTGATTCGCAGCATCAAGAGCCAGGGGTCGCTGCTGGACCGGGCACAAGTCGGCACCTGGCAGGCCCCGGCGGCGACCACCCCCCGGCCAGCGCGGTCGGCTTCCAGGAGAGCGATTTCCTCTACATTGACGGCCAGTATTACGTGTTCGCCACCGGCAGCCAGGACCCGGCCTGGGTGGATGTGTATGTGGGCGACACCCCCGAAGACCTGGTAAGAAGCCCGCCCGCCTTCATCCATGTGGCCCCCATCCGCTATCCCACCGTGGTCAAAGACGGCGATACCTGGAACATGTGGGGGGTGAACCCGCCCAAGCGCTGGACCGAACACTGGGTCAGCCACCAGTCCACCCCGACCGGATTTGTCTATTCCGACTCGCCCTTCCTGGGGATCAGCACCCTGCCGGTGGTTGATTTCGCCGTGCGCCGCAACCCTAAGGATGGCAACTGGTACGGCGTGGGGTTCGAGACCGAGGACAACGCCCCGCTCCTGCTGACCCGTGCCTCCTCGGCGAATGGGCCGTGGGAAAAGCTCAACTATGTGCCGAGCAGCCTCACCGGCGGGATCTTTGGCGATACAGGTGCCCCCGACTGGGCCAAGGCGGCCCGCCCCGATCCCAACCTGGCCTTCACCGCCGATGGACGAGCCTGGGTCCTCTTCACCGGCAGATCCGATATTCAAGCACCGCCCACCCCCACCCGCTATCGGGCCGGGCTCGTGGAGGTGAACGTGCAGACGGGCAAGGCCATCGGGGATGCGGCGGTTCTCTTTGATCCGCAGGATGAGTCGGATCTCCCCTTCATGATCGCCTCCGACCTGAGCGTCGTTTCGGCCCCCGGCCAGCCCGACCGCATCTTCGGCTATACCGGCAACCCGCTCTATCCCCTGGCCGAACTGGAATTCCCGCACGCGATGCGCCCCAACACGGGGCTGCGCCCTCAATAAGCGCGCCAGGGCCGATGCATCCTCGTTGGTAGGGGCCGACCCACGTGTCGGCCCTGGTGGAGGGGGATGCCTTCTCCTGGGTAGGGGCCGACCCACGTGTCGGCCCTGGTGGGGAGTCCGGGTTGTCCGTGGTAGCACACGGCGCTGGGGTCAAGATCACGAACACCCCACCAGGCGCACACGTGGGTGCGCCGCTACGTGGACCGATTCCGTCACCCGAGAACACCTAGACTCCCATAAACGCGCACTCCGGCTGGTCGTGCCCGCCTGCGATGGAGTATAATGGCCCCATGTGCAGCACCCGGCCAGTACTGCCCCTGTAGGAGCCGCTATGCTACGAGCCACCGCGATCTTCATCCTGATCCTGATCTTCCTGGTGCAGAATTACCTGGGCACCCCCGCGCCTACCAGCGGGCCGCTGCCCGCCACCGCCGTCGAGGCCCAGCAGGCTGCCGACCGGCTGGCCGCAACCAAGATCCCGGTGCGCGACCTCTATGACCTGACGGCGCGGCTGAAGCTCCACAGCGCCACCCCCCTGCCCCATGCCGTGCGCACCGAGCCGCTGAACAAGCAGGTGAACGACAAGGACACGTTCAACGTGGCCGATATCGTCGGCAAGTCCTACTACACCCAGACGGCCACGGTGCGCTTCGTCACCGACCACGCCTACTGGTACGTCGCCGACGGCTACAACATCGACATGGCCGCGCTGGAAGCCTCCACCCATGTCTTTGAAGACACGATCTACCCCAACAACCACAAATACTTCGGCACCGAGTGGAGTCCCGGCATTGATGCCGACACCCACATCACTATCCTGATGGCCGACATCAAGAACGTCGGCGGCTATTATTCCTCGTCGGACGAGTACCCCACCGATATCAACCCCTATAGCAACCAGCGCGAGATGATCTATATCGCCAGCACGCCCAGTTCGTTCCCCGGCCCGCTGAACTACTTCGAGGGCACCATCGCGCACGAGTTGCAGCATATGATCCACTGGAACACGCACAAGGACCGCGACCTGTGGCTGGATGAGGGCTGTGCCGAAACGGCGATGCGGCTGAGCGATTACGATGTGGGCGGGTCGGACCGCGCCTTCCTCAGCGACCCCAATGTGCAACTAACCACCTGGGACGAAACCCCCAACGCCTCGATCCCGCACTACGGGGCGGCCTACCTGTTCGTCGGCTACCTGATGCAGCACTACGGCCAGGAAAAGATCCTCAAGGCGCTGCTCCAGTCGCCCGGCACGGGGGTGGACGCGGTGAACGGGGCGCTGGAACGTACCGGCTACACCGAACGCTTCGATGACGTGTTCAAAGATTGGGTGGTCGCCAATTATGTCAACGATGCCAGCGTGGGCGGCGGGCGCTACCAGTACGATATTGGCGACCGGGCGCAACTGGAAAAGCGGCTCGTGCGCTACCCCGACAGCAACAGTTCGACGGTCCACCAGTACGGGGCGCAATACATCGGCATCGAGCGCGGGCAGGGCGACACAGTGGTGAGCTTTGACGGCGTGGCCCGGACCAAGCTGCTCGACACAACGCCCCACTCCGGCGACTTCTTCTGGTACAGCAACCGCCGCGATACCGCCGACATGAAGCTGACCCACAGCTTCGACCTGACCGGGCAGACGAAAGCGACGCTGGATTACTGGACGTGGTTCAACATCGAAGGCGATTTCGACTACGGCTATGTCGAGGTGTCGGGGGACGGGGGCAAGACCTGGAACCTGCTGAAGACCGGATATAGCACCGACACCGACCCGAACGGCGCGAACTACGGCCATGGCTACACCGGGCATAGCGGCCAAAATGTGAAGAGCAGCGCTGACCCGCGCTGGGTCCATGAGCAGGTCGATCTGTCGAAGTACGCCGGCAAGGCCATCAAAGTGCGCTTTGAGTACCTGACCGACGAAGGCTACAATGCGCCAAGCTGGGCCATTGACGACATCAGCATCCCCGAATTGGGGTACAAAACCGACGCCGAAACCAGCGACGACGGCTGGCAGGCTAACGGTTTTGTGCGTGTCGCCGACGGCGTGCCCCAGCATTG
>JBBSEL010000468.1:0-4476 GCA_038239755.1 Chloroflexia bacterium
GCAAACGACGTGCCTGATGCCCGTTGGATCACCACGGAGACACGGAGAACACGGAGATCTCTGTGTTCTCTGTGTTCTCCGTGGTGAACTCTCTAGTGGTCGGGTGGCCCGTTGTTGACGATGATGGCGCGGACTTTGGCGAGCATGAGCAGGGTGAGGTAGTTGCGGACAGTGTAGCCGTACTGGAGACCGGCGGCGGTGAAGGTGACCGAGCCGTGGCCGGGGTAGACGCTGGGGTGGACGTGGTCGGTTTCCAGCCCGCGATTGGGCAGGCTGCTCATTGCCGTCCAGTAGTCGATCAGAGGTAGGCCGTAGCGGGCGGCCATCGTGTGGATGACGGCGTTGAAGGGGGGCGTGCGGGCGAGGGCCTGGGGGCTGTCCATGCGGTCGGGGATGGTGCTGAGGATGGGGATGATGCCGTTTTCGAGCGTGGTGGTGATGACCGCTTCCAGGTTGGCGCTGAAGTAGTCGGTGCCGGTCTGGTCGAGGTCGTTGGTGCCGAACATGATCAGGGCCACGCCGGGGCTGATCGCGGTGTATTCTTGCAGCAGGGGTGACGGGCTGCTACCGTCGGTCCCGCGCAGGCCGAGGATGTCGGCCCCGGTCCAGCCCGCCTTGGCGGCCAGGCTCTTGCGGTTGAGCGAGTTGTGCGCCTTGCCCCCGGCGCGGTCTACGGTGACGGCGCGGTAGGTGCGGATAATCGGGGCGAGTTCGGTGTGCGGCCCCAGCACGGCCCGCCCGTCGCCAATATCGGACAGGAACGAGCCGGAGGCGGTGATGCTGTCGCCCACGCGGGTCACCACCGCTGGTCGCCGCCCCAACAGTTGCCCCACCTGCCAGATGCGCTCTAGCTGGGCCTTCATCGGCGCGTCAATCCGCCCCACGGCGTCGGCTAACGAGGACTGAGGACTGAGGACTGAGGACTGAGCGACGAGTGCTGAGTGCTGAGTGCTGAGTGCTGAGAGACGAGAGCTGAATGCTGAGAGACGAGGGATGCGGGATGCGGCCAGACTTCCCCGGCTGTCATCCTGAGCGCAGCGAAGGATCTTCTCGGCGGTCCCCGGTCCTGGGGCTGCCATGGGGACTGGCCCTGGCATGTCGGGGGCTAACCCTGGCACCGAGTCGGCCCCGGCAAGATCCTTCGCTGCGCTCAGGATGACAGATCGGGGTGGGGTGATGCTTTGCGTGACAGGCAGCGGGGCTGCGGTCGTCGGGAGGGCAGCGCCGGAGACAGTCGCCAGGAGGACGGCCAGCAGGAGGAGCAAGCGGGCAGGGGGGGGATGGCGCATATCGGTCATAGCGGGGCGGTGGCGCGGGCGGCCTGGTAATATTTGCTGGTGGGGGCGCGTCCGACCATTCCTTCCAGGTAGTGGGTGGCGGCGACCAGGGCGGCGAGGTCGACGCCGGTGGCGATGCCCATGCCGTGGAGCATGTAGACGAGGTCTTCGGTCGCCAGGTTGCCCGCTGCGCCGGGGGCATAGGGGCAGCCGCCCAGCCCGCCCGCCGCCGCGTCGAAGATGTGCAGGCCCAATTGCAGGCCCGCCAGCACGTTCGCCAGCGCTGTGCCCCGCGTGTCGTGCATATGCAAGGCCAGCAGGTCGGGGCCGACATCGGGCAGCAGGGGGCCGATCACGTCGGCCACCTGATTGGGCGTGCCCACGCCGATGGTGTCGCCCAGCGAGACTTCGGCCACGCCTAGCTCGAACAGGCGCAACGTGACTTCGCGCACCCGTTCTGGCGGCACATGGCCCTCGTAGGGGCAGCCAAAGGCGGTGGAGACGTAGCCGCGCACCCGCACGCCGTGTTCCCGCGCCAGGGCGACCACCGGGGCGAAGGCGGCGAACGACTCGGCGATGGTCATATTGATGTTCGCTTTGGTGAAGCTCTCCGACGCGGCGGTGAAGACGGCAATCTCCTGCACGCCGACGTGGAGGGCGCGCTCCATCCCGTGCCGGTTGGGCACCAGTACCGGGTAGCGCACGTCGGGATTGCGGTCGATGTCGCGGAAAACCTCGGCGGCGTCGGCCAGTTGCGGGATCGCTTTGGGGCTGACGAACGAGGTCGCCTCGATCACCGGCAGCCCGGTGGCGGACAGCCGGTTGATGAAGCCGATTTTGGCGACGGTCGGCACGACGGCTTTTTCATTCTGCAACCCGTCGCGGGGGCCGACTTCGACGATGGTGACGTGGGGGGGGTAGGGCATGGTGGTGGCCTGTTGCGTGAAACGTGATGTGTGAACGTGATGCGTATTCCTGATCCCTCGTCACTGCCTGCTGCCTACTGCGCGTCGGGCAGGGTGTAGTCGAAGGTGTAGTGGGCGACTTCGTCGGCGGGGTCAGTGGGGATGTCGGGCGTGGCGGGGGTGTCGGGGCCGCCGATGCTGCCGGTGCCCTGGATGCCCTGGAGGTCGCTGGTGCCGGAGTCCGCGAGGATCGTCCAGGCTTCGCGGGGCGTGCCGTGGGCATAGCTGCCGCTGATCTGGACAAGGAAGGTTCCGGCGCGGCCCTCGACCTGGCCGACCACATGCATAAACCCGACGTAGGTGGTGACGACATTGTCCGGCGAGGTCATCAGGTATTCCACATGCCCCTCACCCTCAATCGCGCCCTGGAAAAGCTGGACGGGGCTGGCGTGCAGCATCGTAACCTCGTTGCCGAAGTCCGCGATCTGCTTTTGCTCCCAGCCTTTGATCGTGTACGTGCCTGTTCCGTGGGTGCTCACTGGTTCTCTCCTGGGGGTGGGCCGCGCCGTGGCTGCGCCTCATTACTTGGCGTACTCGTAGTCGAAGGTGTACTCGGCGTTCTGCCCGCTTGAAGCTTTAGTGTGGCCGGTGCCCTGCAACCCCTGGAGGTCATCGGTGCCGGAGTCGTCCACGACGATCCAGGTGTCTTTCGCCACGCCCGCGGTGAACTGGCCGCTGATATGGGCGACGAAGCTCCCGACGCGGCCTTGCACGCTCCCGATCACCCGCAGCAGCCCGACATAGGTCGCATCTTCGCCGCCGGGGTAGGCCATCAGGTACTCGGCGTGGCCCTCGCCCTCGATCCGGCCATTGAACTGATAGGTGACGCTGGCGCGGGTAAGCTTGGCCTCTTTGCTGATTTCGTCGTAGGGCTTCTCATCCCAGGCTTTCACTTCGTAGGTGTTGTCTGTGGTGCTCATTTGTGCTCCTTTGCTTGTGAGGCGATTAGCGCGTGTGCGGGGTGGGTCGTGCTGCTGGAACTGAGGCTGCCCGCTCAGAACAGAACAAGTGTACTACAAACACGGACCACGGTCAAGTACGCTGACCGCGCTACTTGATTTCGACCAGCACCGCCCCGGCGTCCACCAGTTGGCCGACCTGGACCGGGAGGCGGGCGACCTGCCCGGCGTGGGGGGCGCGGATGGTGAACTCCATCTTCATCGCCTCCATCACCACGAGGCGGGCGTTCTCCTCCACCGTGTCGCCTTCAGCCACCAGCACCTGGATCACCTTGCCGGGCATCGGCGCTTCCAGGCTGTTCTCGTGCGGCAGGTGGACCGCCGTCGCCAGTGTGTCGGTGGAAAGCGGGCGGGGGCGGAGGAAGCAGTAAGGGCGACCCTCCCACCAGACAGCTAATAGTCGTTCGTCTGTATGACGGCTATCGGTCACTCTAAGGTTGCTCCAGTGTGGCCCCTCTGTCGACTGGCTACCACGCCGGGCATTATTCTTTGTTCTTGGAACGTCTGTTGTCACCTGTGTATGAGCCTGCCCTGTCTGCATATGCCAGCTATCCGAGTTGCCCGCGATAGCGCGCACGCCAACACGCACTTCCGGCATATTCCCCTGATCAAAATTAAAGCCGGGAGGCACGTATTTATAGGTGAGCACTAACTCTTGTGACCCGAGTACCTCTAAACTCCCATCTCGCCAGGGGTTGTACGGCTCATTATGATCGTAATAAAAATAACGATCTAGGGGATTCCGCAGATCATGCGCGGCAGCAGCAAAGATGACATGATCAGGCGGTAATTCAACCGGGGCATCAGGGTGCCAGTATCGGTCGATAAAACCCGTGTCAGTGTTGCCTGCTTGAAATTCGGGATGCTGGACCAGCCATAGAAGGAAACCTAGGTTCGTGGTGACACCTTCTACCTCAAAGCTGAAGAGGACCTCAGCCATAGCGTGTATCGCTTCTTCCCGCGTGTCCATACCCACAATCAACTTCGCGAGCATCGGATCATAATAGATACTGACCTGGCTGCCGGTCGTTACCCCACTGTCCAGGCGTTGCTCATATTTAGGCTCCCAGCGAGTAATGCGGCCTATCGAGGGTAGAAAGCCTTTTAAAGCATCCTCGGCATAGAGCCGCACTTCGATTGCATGTCCTCGCTGGCGTATCTCCTCCTGGGCCAGAGGCAAGGGTTCCCCTTGTGCGACCAAAAGCTGCCATTCCACCAGGTCTACCCAGGTCACGACCTCGGTGACGGGGTGCTCCACCTGGAGGCGGGTGTTCA
>JBBSEL010000469.1:0-4468 GCA_038239755.1 Chloroflexia bacterium
CCGGTCTGCCAGGGCCAGTACCAGGCCATCTGCGCGGTGCCGTCGAAGTTCGCCGGAAGGCCCGGCACGCTGGCCGCCGCCAGGTCCCACTGCCCGTGCGGCGGCACCACATACGCCTGGGTCACCGCGCCCCCGGCGGCGTTGTTGAAGGTGACATTGAACGTCACCGGCTGGGTGGCGCTGACGTTCATCGCCGTGAGCGTGCTGTTCCAGACCCCATTCACCCGGCGAACGAGGGGGTAGTGGAAGAACTCGGCCCCACTGTCGCGCCCGGCGTAGAGGCCGAGCAGATGGGCCGACCCCGACCCCACCCACGCTTGAGCAAAGACCTTCTGGTCGCTGGTCAGGACCGCGCTGCCGTTCCACCCCACCGGCAAGCGGGCGACCATGTTCAGTATCGTTACCGCGTGGGGGGCCAGGGTGAAATTATCGCCCGCCGCCACCGGGAGGAGTGTCCCTGCCGCGTCGTAATAACGTATCTGCACATTAGCCGTGCCGTCGCGCCCGTTTAGAGCGTAGATCTGCGCGGCATCGGTGCCGTCATTGCGCAGGCTGGGCAGGTATTCGGTGTTGACATAGGAGTCGGCGCGGGCCTGGACCGCCGCCACCCCGGTCGTCGGATCGAGATCCTGGGTGATAGCGATCAGCGGGCTGCTGCTCTGGATCACCGCGCTGCCAGTGAAGCCGACCGGGGGCAACGCCCCGCCCAGGTCAGGGATCAGGATCATCCCGCGCGGGGCCAGGCTCACCTGGCTGGTCTGGGCCACGGTGCCCGCCATCGTGTAATAGGTCAGCGTGACCGTCGCGGTATGCACGTCGGTGTTTTGCAAGGCCAGGCGTGAGCGGTGGCCGTTGGCAAGGTTGAACACGCTGGGGAGGAACAGGGTCGTCGCGCCCTTCTCCTGCCCGGTGAAGGCCAGTGAATCGACGCTGCCGCTGAGTACCCCGGTCTGGCTGATCGTCGCCGCCACGCCGCCGGTCGCCTCGATCCGGGCCGACCCGGTCCAGGGGCCGCCGGTATTCGGTGCGTCACCCTGCCACATGCCGTCGGGCGGCAACACCACCTGCTGGCTGGAGGCGATGGCCCCCGCCGGGGTGTAATAGCTGATTGTCGCGGTGATCGGCACGGTGCAGGGGCCGTTTTGCTGTTGGTTCTGGCACAGGGCGCGCAGGCGCAAGGTGCTTTGCTCGGCCCCTGTGCCCCGCCGCACCAGCGGCAGCGAGACCGATGGCTGCCCCCCGTTGGCCGGGAACTCGCCAACAATGGCGGGCGCGTCGAGATGGGCCACCAGGGCTGGGTCGTTATTATAATCGCGGGTCATCGGGCTGAAGTGGTTGTAGGCGCTCTCCATCCAGCCGTAGAAGTGGACCTGGTAGTAGTCGAGGCCCAACCCTTGCCACAGGTTGACGTTGTTCAGGTTGGGGTCGCCGCCCGACCACTTCAGCGAGGCGCTGCCGACGGTGGCATACTGCCCCGGCGCGTCGCTGTGGACCTGCGCGGCGAAGCGGGCGAAGAAGGCCCGCATCTGGGCCAGGGTCACCGGCTCGGCCTGGGTGGGGTTCTGGCCGGTGCCGTCGCTCAAGGCCCATTCCGGCTCGTTCATCGCTTCCCAGCCGACGATATGAGCATTGTTGGAGTAACGTTGCAACATGGGGCTGAGCACGTCGCGGAAGAAGCGATCCTGTGCCCCGTCCGGCCCGATGTCGGTGACGATGTTGCGGTGCCCCCCGGCGTAGACCGGGCAGAACTGCCCGCTATCGGGTGCGTCCGTCCGCGCCGGGAGCGGCTTCAGGTTGCCCTGGGCATCCCACGGGTTTTTGTACAGCACTTGCCGCAGGTGCGCCTCGTACTGCTCGCGCACGCCGGGCGGCAGGGCTGACGCCGCGTCTAGCGCCTCGTTCCGCGCCTGGCCGGGGCAGAGCCAGTTGGCGTGGGCGAACATGTAGAAGTCCCACACCGACCAGATCAGGTAGATATTGTGCCGCGCCGCGATCTCCAGCACCTGATCCATGTGGGCGAAGAAGGTGGCATCGAGGCTGGTCATGTAGTTGTGGTTGTCGAAGTTGCCGCCACGCCCATCGCCGAACAAGAACCAGCGCACTACATGGACCCCGCCCGCCTGCATTTCGGCAAAGTCGTGGTCGATGGCGGTATAGTCGAAGGCGTTATAGTCGCGCCAGTTGCAATCGCTGTCTTCCGAGGAGAGGGTGGCGATGTCGGCCCCGTAGGAGCCGTAGACGGGGTAATTCAACCCGGTCAGGAAGTAGTCGCCGCTCTGCCAGTGGATACGATTGTTGCGCGGCAAGGTCGGCGCGGGGGCCTCCGGTTTGGGGGGCGCTGCCGCCGCCGGGCTGCCGCCTAGCCCACTCCCGACACTCACTACCGCCACCAGCAGGAGCCAGATAGCGGGCCACCCTGCCCGCCGCACTACCACATAATCACGCACGCTAGGATCCTTTCCCTCGCCCGGTCCCGCCCCCGGCCTGAAGCATAGCTAACCAACACACACCGCCGCCGCCCGATAGCCCCGGATGCCGGTCTACGGCGATCCAGGGCCATCAGGCAACGTCTCGTAAGTATAACGTATACTACAACGTTTCGTATGGGGTGGGTTGTACGGAAAATGAGGGCTAAACGTCACTAGCGCGGGCGCGGAGGTCACAGTTCGGCGGCGGTCAGTACCGCGTGGGCATTATATTGCTCCACCAGGACGCGGGTGCCGTCGTTGTCGTCCATACCGATGGTGGCGACCCCGACGACGATTCCCCCCTGCCGCTCGATCAGTTCGATGGCGGCCTTGACCTGTGCCCCGGTTTGGATCCAATCGTCCACCACGAGGATGCGCGTCCCCGGCGGGATGGCATCGGGGCGGAGGTCCAGCGACTTGGGGTGGCCGCTGTGATCGACAAAGTAGGCGGTATCGGTTTTGACGGTGAGTTTGCCGCCTTTGCGCAAGGGCAGGAAGCCTTTGCGGGCGCGCATGGCAACGGCGGTGCCCAGGATGAACCCGAGCGCATCAATCCCCGCCACCAGATCGTAGGATTTGGCGGGGAACAGGGTGGTGATATCTTCCAGCAGCGCAGTAAAAGCAGCGTAGTCGGTGAACAGCGGGGTCACATCGGTGCGGGGTCCCTGAGTCCGGGTATCAATGAGGGTGCGATAATCAGTCATCACGACGAATCACCATCAGGGTAGGCGCAGAGCGCCGGAATGGCTGGGGCATGGGCCACTCATGGCCTCGACATGAGGAGCGGGGAACCCCACCGCCGCAAGAGCGAAGCCTCCTGCGGCGGGCGAAACAGTAATAGAGACTTATCGGGTGAGGCCGGACGCTCTCCCGAGAGACCCGAGTACCCCCGCCAACCTGCGCTGTTCGCCGGGGGTGCGCTCTGGATCAGGCAGTGGTCTTACTGCGCGGCCAGGCCAGCACCAGCAGCAGCAGGCCCAGGATGCCGACAATGATGCGCGGGATCAGCAGGTTGGCGCTGATCATCGCCCCGATGATCCCCATGATCAGGGCCAGCCCGATCAGTGCCCATCCTCCGACCCAGAGCAGGTCGCCTTTACGTCCATGCAAGAACGCCGGGGCACTTTGCAGCATGGTGCTGCCGGTGTAGGCCAGCACCGCGTAGGCCAGGACCACGATCCCCAAAACTAGCCCAACAATGGGCAACAAACTGTTCATGCGAAATCTACCCCTCCTGATGTAACACGATTAGGAGAGCCGGGCTATCTATTCCCTAACCCTACCCCCACGAGTCTTAGCTTACACTAAATAGCAGGCACTTGCAAGCGGCCCCGACAGCACCGTTCAGGTCCCCAGCGGCGTCTTGTCGGGCAGGCCCACGCGGCGGGGATAGCCGGGGGGGGTGGGGCGCACCTTGGGCAACACGAAGACCTGCCGGTCGGTGTCCTCGCCGGGCAGGCGGAAGGCGAAGGCTTGCGGCGCGCCCCCGCCCAGCAGCGGCACGGCGCGGGCTGCTGCTGCTTCTTCCGCCGCCAGGTCGCCCTTCTTGGGGGCCAGCAGGGCACCGCCCACCCGGCACAGCGGCAGGCCGTACTCGGCCAGCACCGGCAGCGCCGCCACCGCCCGCGCCGTCACCACGTCATAGCGCCCGCGATGCGCTTTCTCTTGCCCCAACGCCTCGGCCCGCCCAGTGATCACCGTCACCCCGTCGAGGCCGAGCACCCCGGTTAAATGGGTCAGAAACGTCGTCTTTTTCCCCACCGATTCGACTAGGGTCAGCGGCATCTGCGGCCAGAGGATCTTCAGTGGCACACCGGGGAAGCCCGCCCCCGTCCCCAGGTCGGCCAGTCCACCCCCGCCTGCTAGAAAAACGGTGGGGTAGGCCGCCGGGTCTTGCGCCCGCCCCTCCCACCGCGCCAGCGCCACGGCCACGGTCAGCGAGTCGAGGAAGTGGCGCACCTGCACCGCGTCGGGGGCGAGGATGGCGGTCAGGTTCATCC
>JBBSEL010000470.1:0-4458 GCA_038239755.1 Chloroflexia bacterium
CTTCGATCATGTGCTGCGGTTCGATGGTGCGCCCGGCGGCGGCGAGCGCATCCTGCCAGCCCAGCTGGCGTTGTTGGGCCTCCCACCAGGTGAGGGGGCCGGTGATCAGCGCGATCTGCTCGTAGCCTTGCGCCAGCAGGTGCTCGGTTGCCAGCCGTCCGCCGCTGCGATTATCCAGCGAGACGACGGAGAGAGCGGGCTGCGGTTGCATCGTCAGGAAGACCACGGGCATCGCTGGTTGGGTGAAATCTCGGATCCAGCGCCGATTGCCGGCGATCTCCGGGATCGCCCAGATGATCCCTTCCACTTGCCGCGAGAGCATTTCGGCCAGCACCGGCTCGACTTGCCGCGTCTCGGGCGCGTGGAGCAGCGAGAGCAGCACCGAGAAACCCAACTCGGCGGCCTGCTGCGCGATCCCGGCCAGGGTCCGCGACGGGCCGAAGTATTCCAGCCCGGTACCGACCACCCCGATGGTATGGGTGCGGCGGCCAATGAGGCTGCGCGCGACGGCGCTCGGCTGGTAGTTCAGTCGGGTGATGACGCTCTGCACCCGTTCGCGGGTTGTATCCGCCACATCCGGGCGGCCATTGATCACTCGCGAGACCGTCTGCGTGGATACGCCTGCCTCGGCAGCTACCTGCTTAATTGTCGCTCGTCGGATCGGATGCATAGGGCCTGCCCTGCGGAATACACCGGATTGTTATCGCTCACGTTATCGGTAACATTATAGCAGATCAGTGGAGGAAGTCAACAACCTACCGGACTAGAATAGTGCCAGATTGTTCCGATTATCTGGTATTTTGTCTCCGATTCCCGCAGATCAGACCAATTTCAGGGATAATAGAGCCAGTTGAAGGGGTCACCCCTCTTGACGCCGGTTGCTTGGTATGCTATATTGTTAGAGATCCCGTTAACGTTAACATAGCAATTCGATCTACCGCCGCCGCTTTTTGTACCCAATAATTAGACCTGGCGATGCCGGGTTCCTCCGCGTTATAAACGCCTATCGTAGTAGGGGTCAAGGATGATCGCGCACGCACCCGATGCTCCCCCGGTTGCCGATGGTGGTAAGCCGCTTCTGGTAGAGATGACGGCGATTACCAAGCGCTTTCCCGGCGTCCTGGCGCTCGCGGATGTCAGCCTGGCTGTCTACCGAGGGGAGGTCCTGGCCCTGGTCGGCGAAAACGGGGCGGGCAAGTCCACCCTGATGAAAATTCTTGCCGGGGTGTATAGCCGTGATACCGGTGAGATCGTCTTTAAGGGGCAGCCGGTCAACTTCACCACCACGCGCCAGGCCCAACGGGCCGGGATCATCACCATCTACCAGGAGCTTAACCAGGTTCCCCAGCTCTCGGTGACGGAGAATATCTTTCTCGGCAGCGAGATCATGCACGGGTTTACCCTGAACTGGCCGGAGATGCATCGCCAGGCCCGCGCCCTGTTGACCCGGCTGCATCTGGATATCGATCCGCGCACGCCGCTGGGCCGGTTGGGGGTCGCCCAACAGCAGATGGTCGAAGTCGCCAAAGCGCTGCACCAGCGGGCCGATCTCCTGATCATGGATGAGCCAACCTCGGCCCTCAGCCTCCACGAAATCAACGACCTCTTCACCATCGTTCGTGAGTTGAAAGAGCAAGGCGTGGCGATCATCTACATCAGCCACCACCTGGAGGAGACCTTCGCCCTGGCCGACCGGATCACGGTGCTGCGCGACGGGCGGGTGATTGCGACCCGCCCGGCGGCAGAGATGACGATTGACAGCCTGATCCGCTTGATGGTAGGCCGCGATCTCTCCGAGAAGTTCCCGAAGGAAACGGTGCCCCAGGGGGCGGAGGTGCTGCGTGTCGAGGGGCTGACCCAGGGCACCCGCCTGCATGATATCAGCTTTTCGGCCTATGCGGGCGAGATCCTGGGGATCGCCGGGCTGGTCGGCGCGGGGCGGACGGAACTGGTCCGCGCGCTCTTTGGGGCGGATCGGATTGACAGCGGTCAGATCTTCATTGATGGCAAGCCGATCACCCTCCGCAGCCCGCGTGATGCGATCCGGCGTGGCATCGGGCTGCTGACCGAAGATCGCAAACAGCAGGGCCTCTTCTTACAGATGTCTGTCCGCGACAACATCGCGATGGCCGTGCTCGACCGCCTGACCGCTACCCCGGTGACGAGTACCGCGAAAGAGACGAAGCTGGCCCAGCACTACATCCAGGCCATGTCGATCAAGACCTCCAACCAGCACCAGATCGCCCTCAACCTGTCGGGCGGCACACAGCAGAAGGTGGTCCTCAGCAAGTGGCTGGCGACCAAGCCCCGCGTCCTGATCTTTGACGAGCCAACGCGGGGGATTGATGTGGGGGCAAAGGTCGAAATCTACCGGATGATCAGCGATCTCGCCAGCCAGGGCGTTGCCATCCTCATGGTCAGCTCCGAACTGCCCGAGATCCTGGGCATGAGCGACCGCATCCTAGTCATCCAGGCCGGGCGGGTGCGCGGCATCCTCTCCCGCGCTGAAGCCAGTGAAGAAAAGATCATGGAATATGCCACCGGCAGCGCCCAACACCCGCCGGAACTCAAGCTCTTCGAGGGTTAAAACGCTATGGATCAGCCCACAGCAGACCTCAAACCATCGCCCGCGCAGCGCGCCGGGACATTGCTCGGCCAGCTCCTTGCCAACACAGGGCCGCTGCTGGTCCTGCTGATCATGTTTGCGGTGCTCTGGATTCTGGCCCCGGCGATTCGCTCGCCCGGTAGCCTGTTGCTGATCGGCCTGGAAGTAGCCGCCATCGGCATCCTGGCCGCCGGGCAAACCTTCGTCATTCTCACCGGCGGAATCGACCTGTCGGTGGAGGCGATGGTCTCCTTCAGCGGGGTGCTGGCCGCGATCCTGATCGCCGGGACCAATGTCGCCGGAGGCCAGATCGCGCACGGCCTACCCTCGTGGGCCGCTATCGTCATCGCCCTGGCGGCGGGGCTGCTGATCGGGCTGTTCCAGGGCGTGCTGATCACCCAGCTTCGGATGAACCCGCTGATCGTCACGCTGGGCTTCCACAGTATGCTGCTCGGCATCTCCCTGGTCGTCACTCGGGGCGCGGGGATCAATATTCAGCCCGACCCATTCTTGAGTTTTCTGTCCGGCAACATCGAACTGGCCGGGTTACGCATCCCTATGCCGTTCATCCTGGCCTTGATCGTTTATGGGATCTGCTGGTTTGTGCTCAAACACACCAAGCTCGGACGCTACACCTATGCTATCGGGGGGAACGAGACCGCCGCCCGGCTGTCCGGCATCAACGTGGATCTGTATAAGACGATCATCTATGGGTTGAGCGGGCTGCTGGCTGCGTTCAGCGGCATCCTGGTCATGGGCCGGTTGCAATCGGGGGCCTATCAGAACGGCACCGACATGACCCTGATCAGCGTCGCCGCCGTCGTGATCGGCGGGACTGCCCTGTCGGGGGGCATGGGCGGCATCTGGGGCACACTAATCGGCGTCTTTATTATCCGCGTGGTCGAAGCGGGCCTCGTCTATCTGGATGTCCCCTCCAACAGCAAAGAAATCGTCATTGGCGCGATCATCGTGCTCGCCGTTGCCCTCGACGTGATCCGGCGCGGTGAGATTCCCTGGCTGCAATTCGGACGCAGGTCCGGCACCCGGCAACGTTGACGGCTGCTCCTGCGTTCCCGCAGTGCCACCCCGGCGGTGGTAAGTCACCGGATTGAGCGACGGGGCGGCCCCGTCTGCGCGGTCCCGACCGTGTCCATACCCTCACCCAAGCAGCAACAAGGAGGAGAGCACGTGAATCAACGCAGATTATGGTCTTTGATTACGCTTTTGACCGTTCTGGCGATGGTGATTTCCGCCTGTGGTGCGGACGCCACCCCGACTACAGCCCCGGTTCCGACGGCCACGACCGCCGCTGCCGCGCCGCCGACTACGGCCCCGGCCCCCCCAACGGATACCGCCGCCCCGGCTCCGCCCACCAATACCGCCGCCCCGGCCCCGCCGACAGCTACCACCGCCGCGCCAGCCACAGCGACGACAGCGTCTGGCACCAGCAGCGGCTCGGTCTATGTCGGGTTTGTGCCGCCCGCGCTGACCAGCCCGTTCCACGTGGCAATGGCCGATGGCGCGACAGCGGAGGCCAAAACGCTGGGCTGGAAACTGGACGTGCAAGCCCCGGCCAGCGAGGGTGACTTCGCCGCCTTCGTCACCACCGTCCAACAACTGCTGGAGAAAGGCGTCCAGGCGATCAGTATCAACCCCATCGGCACCGACTCGGCGGTGACGGCGGTCAAAGCCGCCAACGACAAGAAAATCCCGATCCTGGCCCACAACTTCATCACCCCCTTCTCGGAGGGCACCGTCGCCTCCTACATCGGTTACGATCAGTGGGGCGGCGCGGCCAACCTCGCCAAATACACCTGCGGGCTGCTCGCCAAGAAGAACAATACGACGATGGA
>JBBSEL010000471.1:0-4457 GCA_038239755.1 Chloroflexia bacterium
AGAGGTATTGTCAACTTGAAAGGCCAGGTTGCGGGATTACCCTGGCGCGGTACAATGAGCGCATGACTCCCACCCCCGCGTCCTCCTATCGAGGCCATCGCTTTCCGGCGGAAATTATCGCCCACGCGGTGTGGCGCTACTTCCGCTTCCCGCTGAGCTATCGGCAGGTCGAGGAGATCTTGCCCGCCCGCAGCATCTCCGTCAGCTACGCAGCCATCCGGGAGTGGGGCCCGCAAATTCGGCCAGACTTATGCGCATGACCTACAGCGGCGCCGTCCGCAGCCGGAGACAAGTGGCACCTCGACGAGGTTTTTCTCAAAATCAATGGGGAATTGCATTATCTGTGGCGCGCGGTGGATCAATACGGCAATGTACTGGACATTCTGGTTACGTCGCGCCGCAACAAGCAGGCGGCCCCGCGTTTCTTCCGGAAGATCCTGAAGCGCGGTCAGTACGTGCCGCGGGTGATCAGCACGGCCAAACTCGCCAGTTACGGGGCGGCCAAGCGGGAAATCCTGCCGGGGGTTGAGCATCGCCAGCATAAAGGATTAAACAACCGGGCCGAAAATTCACACCAACCAACCTGCCAACGGGCACGGCCCATGCGCCGGTTCAAGTCTCCGGGGCACGCCCAACGCTGTCTATCGGCCTTTGAACCGATGGCGGGGTATTTCGAGCTCTGCCGCCACCGCGTGCCTGCGGCCCAGGATCGCGCGGAGCAGATGCGTCAATTCCAGAGCGGGCACGCAGTACCAGGGAGGCAATTGGCCGTGTAAAGCACCGGAGTGACCGGGGAAAATCCGGCAACCAGCAGGATGGGTCTCAACACGACTATGGCCAAGCAACAAGTTGACAATACCCTTGCAGAGCGCCCGGCTCTCCACCGGAGCGGCGGCGGCTTGAGGCCTTGGCCCATGCAGCGAGTCCGCGCTGGATCAGCCCTGCTGGGACTAATTGCTCCCTCACCCATCGATCCCCGCTTCCGGTCAGGAGAACTGAGCGCTCTGCACTCCTGGGCATTGTCGATTCGGCCTAATAAAGGGGGTGTTACCTGTGCCAACGCACACTAACACGCGCAGGGACAGTGCCGTAGTGGGCGTTGGCACGGGTGTTGGCTACTAACGCGGTCCGTATCTGCTCCCGGACAAGACAAATGACCCCTGGTGGTTGGGTGGATGACCCGCGTTGCTGATTCTGATCGGCGCCGCTTGGTGCCGGGCCAGCGATTATCGGCCCGCTATTGTTTCGCCTTTGCGGGCCTGACATAAACGGCGGCCTATGCGATAATGCTGCCTGGTTCACCTGGATCCGTGTTCTGCCCCGGTGCGGGCCGCCCCTTTTTGGCACGGAAAAGGGGCGGGTCGTCAGCGACCCGCCCCTTCCCTAGCTATTCCCCGACCGGCAAACTGTTAACGCGGCGTGAACCCGGTCGTCGTCTGCCCCTGCGCGAATAGGACATCGACGCGCACGAAATAGCCCACGCTGGCCTGGCCAATGGTGCGGCTACAGCGTGCCACGCCGCTCGCATCCGTCACCCCATCGCACGTCACGGTGGTGGTGCGGTAGTGCCAGACGGTGTGCATGGCCGCGCCAGCCACGGGCACTCCGTTCAGACAAAGGGTGCCGTAGATGGTCACCGTGCTGTTCTGCGGGGGGTTCGTGTCCGAGACGCTAGCCCCGGCCGTGTAGCCACTCCCTGGCGCACAGTTCGGGTTGGGGGTGGGCGGCCCGGGCGTCGGGGTGCGCGTGGGGGTCCAGGTGGGCGTGGCTGTGTGGAACGGGGTCGGCGTCCAGCTCGGCGTATTGGTGGGCGTCGGGGTCGGCCCCGGCGTGTCGCAGTTGGGGAAGAAGGTCGCCGCGGCAATCTTCGCCATTTGGCCGCGGGTGGCATTGTTGTTGGGGCGGAAATAAGGCCGGTTGGTCGGCGCGACGCACGGCTCCCCCACCCCACCACAGGGATAGCCACCCACGATCCCCCGGCTCGCCACACGCTCGATGGCGAGATAGAACGTGCTGCCCGAGGCCACGTCGGCGAAGGTCTGGCCCGTCGGGGTCTCGGTATAGCCTGCGGCCCCACTCACAATTTTCGCGAGCTGGCCCCGCGTCACGTTGTTGTTGGGCCGGAAGTAGGGCCGGTTGGTCGGCGCGACACAGGGTTCCCCAGTCCCGCCGCACGGATAGCCGCCGATGATGCCCCGCGCCGACAGGCGCTCGACATAGAGCCAGAAAGTGCTAGCGGGGGGCACGTCCGTGAAGGTTTGCTGGGTATTCGGCACCGAGTCGGTGAATCCGGCCGCCAGCGTCACGATTTTCGAGGTCTGGCCCCGCGTGACGTTGTTGCCCGGGCGGTAGTAGGCCCCGGGGCACGGTTCGCCCGGCCCGCCGCACGGGTAGCCGCTGACGATCCCGCGACAGCTCAGGCAGCGCACATAGGTATAGAAGGCCCCGTCGGGCGGCACGTCCACGAAATAGAGCAGACATTCGGTCGGCGTGGGGCTGGCGGTACGGGTGGCGGTGGGGGTCACCGGGGGTGTCCGCGTGGCCGTCGGGGTGTCCGTCGGCGGGTCGGTGACAGTCGGGGTATCGGTGACGGTTGGACTCCGCGTCGGCGTGGCACAGGGGCCCGTGTAGTGTTCCGTCAATGTCTGGGTGGTCCCGCCCACCGACTGGGTGCCTGCCGCCCAGACATCGCTGGCGCCGAGCACCACCACGCTGGTGAATACCGGGAGTGGCGCGGCCAGGGCGTTCGTCCCCAGACTCCAGGCACTCCCGTCCCAATGGAGGAACAACGGGTGATGCAGCGTCCCCCCATCATCTGCCCAGCCCACGGCCCAGACATCATTGCTGGCCCCTGCCGCTGCCCCCCAGAGGTAGTTTTGACTGCCGTTGGTATAGCTCGGACTCGTCACCACGCTCCAGGCGGTGCCATCCCAGTGCAGCGTGGCGGTCAGGGAGGACCCGCCGGAGGCGGCAGTGCCCACCGCCCAGACATCGGCTGTTGCCACGGCGACCACGGCCCGGATCACACTCGCTACGGTGCCCGGGTTTGGACTAGGGATGAGGTTCCAGGCGGTGCCATCCCAATGCTCCAGCAAGGTGCTTTGGAACTGGGCGGTATACGTCCCGCCCGCCCAGAGATCGGTCGGACTGATGGCGGTCACGCTGTAGAGGGTATTCTCCAAGACGCCGGGGCTGGGGCAGGGCACCACGCTCCAGGTCGTGCCGTCCCAATGCATCGTTAGCGTCTGGCTGGCATTCCCGGTGACCGCGTCCCCGACGGCCCATGCATCGGTGGCGCTGAGCACGGTCACGCTGTTGAGATAGTTCCCGGCAGTGCCCGGATTCGGACTGGGGACCCGGCTCCACACGATGCCGTCCCAATGCAGGATCAGGCTCTCCCAGCGCGGACCGGCGTTGGTCGATCCCACCGCCCAAGCGTCGGTAGCGGTGCGGGTGGCGACCCCCAGCAGGATACTGGCGGTGCCCGGACGCGGGGCGGGGCTACTGGTCCAGGCCGCGCCGTCGTAGTGGAGGATCAGTGTCTGGGCGGTCGTCCCGATCGAGACACTACCGACCGCCCAGAGATCGGTAGGAGTGCGGGCGGCGAGACCGAAGAGATAGTCGTCCGGTGGATCGTTGGGGCTAGGCACCACGGTCCAGCCATCACAGCCTGGTGTGGGAGTGGCGGTGGTGGTGGCCGTCGCCGCCGAGGGGGTAGAAGTGGCAGTGGCACCCAGCGGCACACGGCGGGCGGGGGCCGCGGTCGAGGGGTGTACGATCAGCAGGGTGCATAAACCCCACCCCCCGATCAAGGCCAGGGTGACAGTGAGCAGAAAGTGTCGCATAGGAGGAGACTCCTAGAAGGACTACGCTAGGCCGTGCCCGTCACACGGCGGGGCGAGGGGTGATGAATGCGCCTAAATTATCGCATAATAAGCATAAAATCGGAGGTTGTATGCCGGAGGCGGCTCTTTTACTGGGGACGGGTTGTTCGTGCCGGGACAGGTGTATGGTGCTGCTGGGCATAGCCGCCCCCTGCCCCAGACCTGCGGCTGATTCACCGGGCCAGAGGAGGCACCTTTGCTGCGGCAATGTCGTAGCTGCGGTAGGGGTCTACGGCGCTGACCGGTGACGGACCGACCGTGTCGGAACGGCTTTGTTGAGCCAGGTTGCGGCTACTCGTCGGTCGGCGTTGGTTCTTCGCGCGCCTCGTCGCGCTCGTGGTCCTCGGCCTTCTCGGCAGGGGTCTCGTGGCGATATTCTTGGGCCTGTTCCTTCTGTTCCTCGGCCTGCTCGCGGAGCTTTTCAATGTTTTTGGGGTCTTTATCGCCCATGTTCGTTTCTCCTTGGCCTCTGTGTGCGGTCTTGGACAGGACTGAACCTGCGGTGGCCCGATCATTTCTTCGGCGCAACCGGGTTCGCTCCTGGGCGGGTGCACCGATCGTCCCGCGTGCATA
>JBBSEL010000472.1:0-4457 GCA_038239755.1 Chloroflexia bacterium
CCAAGTTTTCACTCAGTCCTCAGTCCTCAGTCCTGGTGTTACGGCTTGGCCGGGGAGACGCCCGTCTTGATCGAGCCATCCGCGAGGCCCTTGGTGATCGCGGCCAGCTTGTCCTTGACCGCCTGCGAGACCACCGAATCCAGGTCGTGGAAGGGGGCCAGGCCCACTTCGCCGACGTTGTTGCCGCTGTGGAAGGTGCCGTCGTTGAGGGCCTGGATCAGCCCGGCCACGCCCGGCGTCAGCAGCTTCTGGGCGCTCGACAGGAGGGCGCTCTTGGCTTCCGGCACCGTGTAGTACTGGTCGGTGTCCACGCCGATGGCATAAACACCCTTGCGCTCGGCGGCGGCCTGGAGGCCACCGTTGCCGGTGCTACCGCCCGCGGCGAAGATGATATCGGCGCCCTTATCGATCATCGAGATAGCCGTCGTCTTGCCCCAGGCGGGGTCATTGAACGTCTTGCCCAGGTCTACATCGCTGTGGTACACGGCCTGGATCTTGATGTCGGGCTTGATATACTTCGCGCCCGCCTTGAAGCCTTCGCCGAAGCGCCACACCGGGGGCACCGTATCGGTCGCCAAGACCGCGCCGATGTTGCCCGTCTTGCTCACTTCGGCAGCCAGGGCACCGGCCAGGAAGCCCGACTTATCTTCCTCGAAGATCAGCCCGGCATAGTTGGTCAGCTTGGCCGTGCCGGTGACCGGGTCGGCAATGAACTGGTCCACGCCGATGAACATCGTCTTCGGGTACTTGGCGGCTTCTGCCGCCGTCGCTTCGCCCAGGGCGAACCCAACCGTCACGATCGGGTTGTAGCCTTCGCTGACGAGCTGGTCGATGTTGGCCCCGTAGTCCTTGGGATCCTTCGTCTCAATATACTTGGACTCGGCTCCCAGGGCCTTCGCGCCTTGCTGCGCGCCTTCCCACGAGGACTGGTTGAAGCTCTTGTCGTTGACGGTACCCACGTCGGTCACCAGGCCGACCTTGGTTACCTTCATCTGCATACTGCCGGTCATCGTGCCGGTGCCGGTCATCGTGCCGGTGCCGGTCATGGCCGGGGCTGCAGTGGCGGCGGGGGTGGTGCCGCCGGTCGCGCCCGCGTCCCCGAACTTGATCTGGTCCACGAAGGTCCAGGCTGCGGCCTTCACTTCGTAGATCGAGATCCACCGATTCGTCGTGTCGCCGTTCGCATCAAAGCTGGTCGTGCCGATCACGCCCTTGAAGTCCTTCGTCGCGGCAATCGCGGCGCGGACCCCTTCGCGGTCCAGCGTCTTGGCCGCCTTCAGGGCGGCGATGATGATGTTGGCCGCTTCGTACGCATTGGCGCTGTAGGAGCCGACATCCGCGTTGTACTTGGCCTTGTAGTCGGTCAGGAACTGGGCTGCTTCGGGCAGGGTCGCTGCGTTGACCGCCGCCACGGTGCCGTAGCTGCCGTTGGAGGCATCGCCGCCGACCTTGGTGAACTCGGTCTCGACGATGCCGTCACCGCCCATGAAAGGGATGTCCAGCCCGGCGTCGGCCATCTGCTTGCGCGCCAACGCCAGCCCGTTGGAGGTCGTGCCGCCGTAGAAGATGGCTTCAGCCTTGGGGGTCAGCCCGGCGATCTTGGTCATGATCGTGCGGAAGTCGGAGGTGCCTTTCGGCACCCCTTCGTGCCCGACGACCGTGCCGCCGTCCGCCTTGAAGCGCTTCTCGACGTTGTCGGCCAAGCCCTTGCCGTAGGTCTCGGTGTCATCGAGGATGTAGATATTCTTGACGTTGAGCTTGTTGTACATGTAATCCGCTGCCGCCGGTCCCTGAATGTCATCGGTGGTGCAGACGCGGAAATAGGTGACCACGCCACTGGGGCGATAGGTCGCCGTCTGGCCGAACTCCGGCTTGGTCAACGTCTCGTTGGTGTTGGCCGGGCTGATCTGGGCCAGGTTGGCCTGGTTCATGATCGGCATCTCGGCGCGAGCAACGTTGGAGTTGAAGGGGCCGACCATCGCCAGAACCGCCGGGTCGGCGATGAAGGCCTGGACATTCTTCGCGCCCTGTTCGGGGTTGTGGACCCCGTTGACGGCATCATCGAGGGCATACATTTCGATCTTGTAAGTCTTGCCGCCGATGGTGACGCCGGCCTTGTTGGCCTGCTCGATGGCGAGTTCGGCGCCGTTGCGGGCGGGCACGCCGTCGGAGGCATCCGCGCCGGAGGTCGGCAGATCGACGCCGATCTTGATCGTGTCGCCGCTAAAGGTGCCGCCGGTGCCGGTGGTGCCGGTCATGGCCGGGGCGGCGGTGGCAGTGGCGGCCATGACCGCTTCAGTGGCGGTGGGAGCCATCGCTGCCGGGGTATCGGTCGCCGCCGCAGCGACGGGGGCCGTGGTCGGGGCCACGGGGACCGCTGTGGCCGTCGCGTCAGCGCCACACGCCGACACCAACAGGCTCATAATCACGAGTAACGCCCAGATCGGACCAGACCGGAACAATTTGTGCATACTTTCCTCCTACGGTTGGGTAAATAAGCCGTTCCCCCGCCATCGGGTGGGGGACAGGTGCTATGGTGGGGTGTTGAATGTGCCCCCAATGGTTTGGGATGCGCCATTGCTTCCCACGGTTGCCCAGCTTATTATAGCACAGTTAGCCATTGGCTGGAAGGGCCACCCCCCGCCGCGCCAGTGCCCCGGTGCTTTCACGCCTGTGGCCCCCCCGCCCCTGGCGCGTCCGGCTTGCAATACCTGCCCGTTTGGAGTACACTGGCCCTACCTAGACCTGATGAAAAGGCGGGACCATGCAAGACGTATACGACTACATTGAGGCCCACCAGGACGCGGCCCTGGCCGACCTGCACACCTTTTGCGCCCAACCCAGCGTTTCGACCGAGGCCCGCGGCATGGCCGAAATGGTCGCCCTCGTCCGCCAGCGCCTGGAAAAGAGCGGTTTTGCGGTCGAAGAGATCCCGTTGGAGGGCGGCTTCCCCGTTCTCTACGCCGAGTCGCAAGACCCTGTCCCTGCCGATGCCCCCACGCTGCTGATCTACAACCACTACGATGTGCAGCCCGAAGGCGACCCCGCCCTGTGGGCCAGCCCGCCGTTCACGCCGACTGTCCGCGACGGGATGGTCGTGGCGCGAGGCGTGGCCGACAATAAGGGCAACATCATCGCCCGCCTCGCCGCCATCGACGCCCTGCGCGCCGTGCAGGGTGGGTTGCCGGTGCGGATCAAGTGGGTGATCGAAGGCGAAGAAGAGGTCGGCAGCCCCCATCTTGATGCCTTCCTGCTCGAACACCGCGAACGGCTCCAGGCCGAGGGCTGCATCTGGGAGTTCGGCACCTTCACCTGGGACGGCGTGCCCCAGGTCATGCTCGGCCTGAAGGGCATCGTCGAAATCACCCTCACCGCGCGGGGCGCGAACCGCGACCTCCATTCCTCGATGGCCGCCTATATTACCAGCCCGGTCTGGCGGCTGGTGCTGGCCCTGGCGAGTATTAAAGACGAGAACGAGGGGATCAACGTCGCCGGGTTCTACGACGACATGGAGGGGCCGACCGACACCCAGATGGCGCTGATCCAGGCGCTCCCCAACGACGACGCGACCCTGCTGGCGAACCTCGGCCTGGATCAATTTTCGCTCGGCCTGGAAGGGTTCCAGCGCCACATGGCCGAAATCTTCGCCCCCACCTGCAACATCCAGGGCATCATCGGCGGCTACACCGGCCCCGGCACCAAGACAGTGCTGCCCAACACCGCCCAGGCCAAGCTCGATCTGCGCCTGGTGCCTGACCAGGACCCGGTCGCCATCTTTGAACTGGTCCGCGAGCATCTGGTCGAAAGCGGCTTCCTCGATGTCGAAGCGACGATGGAGCCGGGGCCGCTCTTCCCCGCCCGCACCGACCCTGACCATCCCTTTGTCCAGATGGTGAT
The DNA here is from genome assembly GCA_038239755.1 of Chloroflexia bacterium. GTDB lineage: Bacteria > Chloroflexota > Chloroflexia > QHBQ01 > JAICKM01 > JBBSAN01. The sequence continues at coordinate 3,898 of JBBSEL010000472.1, forward strand.
CGGCGCGGTGCGTGATGCCGCCGACCATGACCCGGTCGTCTGGCCCTCGTCGCCCGCCTCCGGCCCGATGTACTCGTTCACCCACGGCCTGGGCGTGCCGGTCGTCTCCATCGGCTGCGGCAACCCGGCCTCGGCCCAGCACGGCCCTAACGAGAATGTGCGCCTGGCCGATTTCCTGGCCGGGATCAAGCAGATCGCTGGAGTCATCGCCCGCATGGGTGAGCATACCGCCGCCGACCTGCACCTGGCACCCGCCCCGATCGCGGCAGGCGAGGGGGCGCTTGCCGAGCAAATCTTCGAGACCGACGCGCTGTTCGTGATGCCGCCGCTGGACCTCGATCTGCTGGCGGCGGTCGCCGCCGATACCGATGCCGACGACCCGGTGGTGAACCACGAGGCTACCGACGCGCTGTTCGAGATGCCCTCGGCGGAATATATGACTGAGCTGATGGAACCCGCCGCGCCCACCCCGCCGCCCGCGCCCAAGCGTCGCTCCCGCAAGCGCAAGCCGCCCGCCGCGCCCGAAGCCGCCCCGGTCGCGGCGTCCGCCCCCCCGGTGC
>JBBSEL010000473.1:0-4452 GCA_038239755.1 Chloroflexia bacterium
CCACGGCCCGGCGGCAGTCTCGCTGGAGACGATCGCGGCCAACCCGGAACTGGCCTTCGCCGAACTGCTGGCCCAACCGGCCTACAGTGGTGGCGACGGCGGTCTGACCCCGCTCGATCCGGGGCGCGCCAGCAGCACGCTGGTCGCTGACAGCTACCTCATCCCCGATGAGGCCGACCTGGAGACCGCCGCCGATGACGCGGGGGCCGACGACACCGACGTGATCTAATCAACGTCGGCTCAAGCAGCACACAGACGCGGCGGGGGGATCTTCCCCCCGCCGCTTTGTGTTACGCTCCGATTGCGGGGGCCGGGGCTATCCCCCGGCGCGGCCCCCCCACTCGATGGCGTGGACGATCTGGGGGCCTTCCGCGCCCCCGGTGGCTTGCCGGGCCAGGCGCAAGTGCTCCTGCATGGCCGGTATCTTGTGCGCGCCCATCTCATGTTCGATGGCGGTGGCGAGGCGCTCCACATGCCCGGCCAGTACCGCCCGGTGCTGGGCGCTGGGGGTCACGGCGGCCATCTGGGCAATCGTGTCCAGCAAGCGGCCACTGATCGTCGGGTCGGCGGCCCCAAAGAAGCGCAATTGATCAAAGGCCAGGTCGGCAAAATCCTGAAAGGCCATCTCGCGGGCCAGCACCCGCAATTTGCCCGTTGCGTCGGTGCGGTTCAGGGCCGGGAATTGGCGGGTTGCCAACGTGATCAGGATCACCCCCAGGTAATCAATGCAGTTCACGGCGGTGGTCGGGTCGTTGACTGCGGGTGAGATTGCCTTCAGGCCGATATCCACGATCTGGCGGATGCCGAAGGCGATATCTTGCTGCATCGTGCGCGTGTTGCCCAGGGCAAAGGCATCGTTGATCTGCGCTTGCAAGGCGGCGCTATGCTTCACGGCGGGCTGGATATAGGCCAGCGGTGTTCCGGCGATGATAAAATCCCCCACCACCCGCTCCACCCGCAGCGTGAGGTCGGCCTGGGTCATCAGACTGAGCAATTGATCGTAATCAACAAACTCCATATAGCCCGATGTGTCGGCCAGGATCGGCGCTTCGTTGCCGCTGCGTGCGGGGGCGGCAGGGGCGGCCCCCTCCGGGCGGTCGTTCCACTCTTTAGGGTAGAGGTGGCAGATCTGCTGCACCGTTTCCTGGGCCACCGTGGCAATGATGCTAGAGACCTGGATGCTGTGGGAAATGCGGTCGATGAAATAGATCAGCATCGCCAGGCTGATCATCGCCAGCACCACCCCGCCGGTGACGGCGGTGCCCGGCACGAACTGATTGTCTTGCAGCCCTCGCACCGAACGCAGGACCAGCAGGCAGTAGGTAAAGGTGGCGATAAAAAAGCCCAGGATCACCTGGTTGCTGCGGTCGCGCATGAACCCGCGCAGCACGCGGGGGGCGAACTGGGTGGAGGCTAGCACCAGGGCGACAATGACAATCGAGTAGGTGGTGCCCGCCACGGTGATCATCGAACTGGCGATGGTCGAGAGGACGGCGCGGGCGCTCTCTGGCCCGCCCTGAAAGGCCCAGGGCAATTGCGCCTGGCTGTTGACCCCGCGCCGATCCAGTTCGATCAAGCTGAAGGCGAGGATGCTGACGAGCGTCGTGATCACCACCGGCAGAATCCAAAGGTTGGAGCGGATGCGTTCGCTGATTTTGGCAAGACGTGCTTTCATGGTGGCTCCTCCGGAGAGTGAATTCTCTGTTGCTATAGCTTCTACAACGTGTGAAGCTACCCATCTATGATACGGCGTGTTGGGTGGCACCTTCCCTGGCGAATATGGTATGCTACAAGGGCCGCGCATCCACGGTGGTCTGCTGCCCGTTGTATTATCAGACCTATTGCTAGCGCCAGATGTGCTGATCTGTTGGACAGTGCAACGTACATGATCCGAGCTAGGGGAGACCAATGCCGAAAATATTCCGCTTGTTGTTAATCGCCGTGCTATTGCCGCTCATGGGGCTGGCCCCCGCCGTGCAGCCCCCGGCGGCCCAGGCTGCCACCCAGTCCTACAGCTTTGCCGATAGCGCCTTCGATCTCACCTGGACCCGCACCGATGCCGACGTGGCCGCGCAGAAGATCACCCGTGGGTGGGTGTGGGGGCCGAGCGCCGGAGTGGCCGGGCTGGAGCCGTACAAAGAGGCACCGGGCGGGCAACGCCTGGTCCAGTACTTCGACAAGGCGCGGATGGAGGTCAACAATCCCCGCACCAATCCCGCCGATCCCTATTTCCAGACCAACGGCCTCCTCACCGTCGAACTGCTGACCGGGCGCGTCCAGACCGGCGACAACACCTTTGAGCAGCGCACGCCGTCCCAACTGCCCCTGGCGGGCGACACCGACGACACGAACGCGCCGACCTACGCCACTTTCTTAGGGGTGAGCAACACCCCGCGTGGCGAACACCGCCAGCCCGACCGCAAGGGCGCGGTGGTGACCGACGTGATCGCCCATGACGGCACGGTGGGCCAGGCCCCCGGCAAAAGCGCCTATCCCGGCCTGCGGGTGGTCAACTATGACAGCCGTACAGGGCACAACATCCCCGAAATCTTCTGGCTCTACCTGAACCAGCAGGCCCCGGTTCGCAGCGGCGGCGGCGCAAGCAACGCGCTGCTGTTCGATCCGTGGGTGAACGCGATGGGCCTGCCGATCAGCGATGCCTACTGGGCGCGGGTCAAGGTGGCCGGGCAGATGGAGGACGTGCTGATCCAGGCCTTCGAGCGCCGGGTGCTGACCTACCAGCCGAGTGCCCCCGCCGCCTGGCGCGTGCAGATGGGCAACATCGGCCTCCACTACTACCAGTGGCGCTACGGGGCCACCTGGTATGACGGCAAGATCGGCCCTGCCGCCCGCAGCAACGGCACGCCCGGCGTGCCGTTGCAACTGGTGGTGCCGCGCCTGGGCGTGCGGGCCGTCGTCGAGCAGGTGGGCAAGGATGCCAAAGGGAATATGGATGTGCCGAAAGACTGGCACAACGCGGCCTGGTATGCCCCCGGCTACCGCCCCGGCCAACCCGGCAACGCCGCGATGGCCGGGCACCTGAACTGGTACGGCGTGCCCCAGGCGGTCTTCTTTGGCCTGAAGGACCTGGCCCCCGGTGACATGGTCTACGCCCGCGATGACAGCGGCCACGACCGCGGCTTCCGCGTGCTGGAGAACACCACCTGCCCCTGGGATGATTGCCCGGTCAATGAGATCTTTGGCGGCAACGCCCAGGCGCGTCTCAACCTGATCACCTGCCAGGGCGTGTTCGACCGCAATGCGGCCAACTACAGTCGCCGTCAGGTGGTCTACACCCAGATGGTCCCGTAGCGCGGGGCATGTCGGCAGGGAAGCGCATACGTCAGCCCAACGAAAAGGCGGGCGCGGGTGATACCACCCGCGCCCGCCTTTGACGTGGAGTCGGGTTGCCCTGCGGTTCGGTGAGCGCCTTACCTACAGGGCCCCTGGTCGCCACATCCGCCCCTCTCCTCCGTTAGACCGATTTGTCCGGAAAGGACTTGACAGGTAACCTTATAGTTACATATAATAGGGACATGGAAGTCGAACATGTGTTCAAAGCGGTGGCCGATCACCACCGCCGCCAGTTACTCGATTCACTGGCCGAGGCCGATGGGCAGACGCTCACGCAGCTCTGCGCGGCGATGCCGATGAGCCGGGTAGGCGTGATGAAGCATCTGGCTATTTTGGAGCAGGCCGGGCTGATCACGACTCGCAAAGTCGGGCGTGAGCGCTTGCACTTTCTCAACCCGGTCCCGCTCCATGATATGGCTTCCTGGCTGGATAGCTATCGCCGCCGGTGGGAAGAACGCATGGATCGTTTGGAAGACCTGATTAACCGTACTCAAGCCAATGAGCAAGTAAAGGAGCAAACGGATGCCTAAGCGTACTCTCGTTGCTGACCCGCAGCAACATTCGATCGTCGCTACCTGTATTTTCAACGCGCCTCGCGACCTCGTCTTCAAGGTCATGACCGATCCCGAAACGATCCCGCAGTGGTGGGGGCCGCGCAGCGTCACGACCACGGTCGAGCAAATGGATCCCCGGTCGGGCGGGCGCTGGCGCTATGTGGTCTCCGACCAGAAGGGGAATGCGTGGGCCTTCCACGGCATCTACCACACCATCGAGCAAGCGGTGCGGACCATCTCGACCTGCGAGTGGGAGGGTCTACCGGGGCACGTCTCGCTGGAGACCGCCTTGTACGAGGATTACGAGGGTGGGACCAAGGTGACAACCATCTCTGTGTTCCAGTCCATCGCAGACCGCGACGGCATGATGCAGAGCGGTATGATGGAAGGCGATGCCGAGGCGATGGAGCGGCTGGAAGAGTTGCTCGCGCTGGTGCCGGCGGGCCGCTAATCGCCGGGTGTTGGAGACCGGCGGAAATCCGGACGGGGGGGGCGACGCGTTTGGGTCCGGTGCGGCCCCCGCGCCGTGGGGGGGGGGGGGGGG
>JBBSEL010000474.1:0-4433 GCA_038239755.1 Chloroflexia bacterium
ATTATTACAACCCGCCCACGCAAAGACGCCGAAGGCGCAAAGGGTGATTCTCTGCGCCTTCGTCTTCTTTGCGTCTCTGCGTTAAGAAACGTTACGCGCCCGCCACCCCGCCAGCAGCGATTCCACCTGCGGGGTATGCTCGTCGTAGTGGCCCTGCACCCACCCGGCGACCATGCGTGGGCTGGTCGGGTACGGCTCGGTGGTGCCAGAGTAGATCACTGTCACCGGGCGATCAAATTCGGCATCGGGGGTGGCGAGGAGGCGGGCGCGGAGTTGCTGGTGGGCCGCTTCCAGCGCGGCGAGCAGGGCAGCCCGATCGGCGGCGGTGGGGCGGGCCGCCATGATCTCGCCCCGCTGCTGAAGTTGCCCCGCCTGGAAGGCCGGGTCTTGATCCTGGTCCACCCGCCCGTCACTGGCGGCCATCTCGGTCAGCAGCCCGGTGTAGGTCCGCATGGGCTGGGCGATATGGAGCAAAAGCGCCCCCAGCGCGAACTCGTCGCCCTCCGGCAGATACGACAGCGCCGCGTCGGGCACCTCGGCAAACGCGGCCAGAAAGGCATCCCGCGCCTGGTCCAGCGCGCCCACGACGGCGGAACGGTCAACGGGCACAGGGGTCGAATCGGTCATAGGTCCCTCCTCGGGCAAGGCCCCACTTGCAGCATAAAATGGCGTCTCGGTCAGTGCGCCTATTATACACCACCGCGACCCGGCGCGCAGGGCCATCACCGGGGCCGCCGTGTCGCAGGGAGGAACCCGCAAAAGGGCATAAAGAAAGGCGCAGCCCCTAATCTGCGCCTTTCCATCGAATATTCACTGTACCCTGCGCGAGCAGACCGGGGAAGGACGGGCCACTCAGGAGCCACCACCCCCACCCCTCTAGCATACCCCACCACCCTTTGTCCCAACAACGGCAAGCATAATAACGTTTGCACACATTTATTGGGCATAGTGCATAGATCCAAGCCATAGATATCGGGAGGGGTCACCGTAGCGGCGCACCCACGTGTGCGCCTGGCAGGGAGTCCGCGATCTCCCCACCGCCCCTTCGGCCTACGGCAGACATCCCGGACTCCCCACCAGGGCCGACACACGGGTCGGCCCCTACCAGAGAGGAAGCATAAACACTGCTGGAGCGGCGCGGCGGGGCTGAAGAACGATTCGGCACTGTGCTATAATTGCGGACATGCAAGGAGAAACGACGATCAGGGGCACGCCAGCGACGGCGCAAACCCCCTCCGCTCCGCGCCGGGAACTGGGCGCGCTGCTCGGGCTGCTGGCCCTCCTGGCCCTGGTGCTGGTCGGGCCGGGGTTGGCGGGTGGCATGATGCTCGCCCCCAACGACCTCGTCACCGCCGCGCTGCCCGACGCGCCCCACCCCCCGGCGCGGATCGCCAACGGGTTGCTGGGCGATGTCGCCTATGCCGTCACCCCCTGGCGGCTGCTGGCGCGGGAAGAATGGGCGGCGGGGCGGCTCCCCCTCTGGAACGACCGGCAACTGCTGGGCACCCCCCTGCTGGCGAATCTGCAATCGGCGGTCTTCTCCCCCTGGAGCTGGCTGCTCTACCTCGCCGTACCGGGTGCCGGGTTGGCCGCGCTGACCTGGCTCAAGCTGGTCCTCGCCGGACTGGGCATGGCCCTCTTCACCCGGCGGCTGGGGCTGCACGGCGGTGCGGTCGCCCTGGCGGCGGTCAGCTTCATGCTCTGCGCCCACATGGTCTGCTGGCTCCAATGGACCATTGCCGAGGTCTTCCTGCTGGGGCCGTGGCTACTCTGGCTGGTGCGCGGCTGGCTGGATACCGGGGGCGGGCGCTGGCTGATGGGCTGGGCGCTGGGGCTGGCCCTGGCCCTGGTCGGCGGGCACATCGAGTCGGCCTGGAACATCGCCGTGCTGGCCGGGAGCTATGCCGGGATCGGGCTGCTGGCCCAGGCCGGGGCCACCCGCCGCACCGGGGAGGGGGGCGCGGGCATCGCATTCGCCCGGAACAGCGCACAGTTTGCTGGAGCCAGCCTGCTGGGCGTGGGGCTGGCGGCGGCGCAGCTATTACCCTTCCTCGCCCAACTGCCGATCAGCCTCCAGGCAGTGGACCGGGCCAACATCGCCGCCCACGGCGCGCAAGCCTATCTTCCCGCCGAAGCCCTGCTTACCTGGCTGGTGCCCAACGCCTACGGCAACCCGATCCACGACCTGTACTGGGGACCGTTCAACTACAACGAACTGGTGGGATATGTGGGCCTGATCGCCCTCCTCTTTGCCCCGCTCGCCCTCCTGCGGCGACCGCGCCGGGAACCCGCCTTCTGGGGGGGCGTGGCACTGATCAGCGCAGGCATGGCCTGGCATGTGCCGGGGATCGGCCTGCTGGACGACCTGCCCGGCTTCAGCAGCAGCCTCCTCTTTCGCCTCCACTCGATCACCCAGGTCGCCGTGATCGTCCTCGGCGCACTGGGGGGCGACTGGCTCTTGCATCACCCCCGGCCCACCTGGGGACCCCGCTGGCTGCCGTTGGCCCTCGGCGGGGGGTTGGCCCTCGTGGCCCTGGGCGGGCTGGCCCTCTACCTGCCCTGGATGACCGCCCCCCACCCCACCACGCCGGAACCGTACCGCCTGGTCTGGATCGGCTGGGCGCTGGCGATAGCCGGGGCAGCGGGCGCGTTGATCGCCGCGTGGTGGGGCGGGTTGCCGCGTCGGGCGCTGGTCGGGGGGCTGCTGGCGCTGGTGGTGGCCGATCTGGGGCGCTTCGCCTGGGGATACAACGGGGCCACCCCCGCCGCCGACTTCTACCCCCCGACCCCGTTCACCCAGGCGTTGGCCGCGCAGCCGGGGCGTGGGGCCGTGCTGGGGGCCGAGGTCCAGGCCAACCTGGCGGCGGCCTACGGCTGGCAGGATTACCGCACCTATGACCCGATGCTCGATATCCGCCACAAAACATGGACGCGGCTGATGAGCCGGGGCACCTATAATGGCCCGCTGTCCGCGCAGTACAACGTCCCGATGGACCTGCTGCCCCCGCGCCCCGATATGTACAGCGCCATAGGCCTGGCCTGGGTCGCGGCCCGCGAAAGGCTGGACCCCAACACCTTGCCGCCCGAACCGATCCCAGTCCCGCCCCCGCCCGATGGCCCGGCGTTCGTCCGCACCGCCACCGTGGCCGGGTTTGGCATCTGGCAGAATCGCTACGCCCGCCCGTTCGCCTACTTCGCCGGGACCGTTCAGCCCGTAGCTGAGGGCGACGTGATCTGGCAGATTTATCGCAATAGCCCCGGCACTGCCTGGGACCGGACCTTTGTCGAAAGCCAGGACACGACCATCGCCGCCCTGGGCGCGGTGGGCACCCCCGAACCCCGTCCCAATGTGGACCCGGCCAGCCGCGCTGTAGGCGAGGGCCGGGTGGTCACGACGGACACCGTCCCCGGCAGGATCACCCTCACCGTGCAGCGCCCGGCGGACCGTGCCGGGCTGCTGGTCGTCAACGAATCGTGGGCGGCGGGCTGGCAGGCCACCGTAGACGGCCAGCCTTCCGCCCTCTACCGAGTGAACTACCTGGCCCAGGGCGTGGTTGTGCCCGGAGGCAACCACACCGTGCGCCTGGTCTATGCCCCCCCCGAAGTGGCCGGGGGCCTCGGCCTGTCGGCAGCGAGCCTGGCGATCTGGCTGGTCCTATGCGGCCTCCTGCTGGGGCGGGGTCGGGTGCGGGGGCGGCGGCTGGCATAAATGGCACCAAATACAAGGCCCAATGGTCCATCGGCGACAGACCAGCAGGCAATTGAAGTGCGGGATCAGATAAGGTATAAATAACTAAAGCACTCAGGACCAGTGTGCGCATGGGTTCCGCGCAAGAAAGATCCTCATGGCAAAATCCAGCGCCCCATCGGCCAGCCTATTTCTCGCCATCTATACCCTGGGAGCGGGCGGGTTCAGCGCCCTGCTCATCCTGCTCCAGGGGTCGTCCACCGATTTCCTGGTGGTGCTGACCGCACCGGTCATCCTGGCGGCCCTCTGGTATCCCCGCCGGGTCTACCTGGCGGTGCTGCTGAGCGCCACGATCATGTCGGTCGTCGCGATCATGGTGGTACGGCCCTACCCGGCCATTGCTCTGCGCACGATGGTAGTCGTGACCCTGACCATCTGGGGGATGACCGAGATTGTCTATCAGCTAAACGCCCGGCGCGGGCGTGCCCAGCGTGCCCTGCGGGCCTCGGAAGAAGGCTACCGCCTGCTCTTTGAGCGCAATCTGGCGGGGGTCTACCGCACCTCCCTCGATGGGCATATCCTCGACTGCAACGATGCCTTTGCCCACATTTTCGGCGTCGCCACCCGCCAGGAACTGCTAGGGCGGCAGGTGGACGATCTCTACCTCCTCTCGCCCGACCGCGCCGCCCTCACCGCCCAGTTGCTGGAGCAGGGCCAGGTAGCCAACTGCGAGATCAGCCTGCAC
>JBBSEL010000475.1:0-4432 GCA_038239755.1 Chloroflexia bacterium
GGGATGTTGCTGCTGCTGATTTTCGCCTCGCTGGGGTTGGGCTTCGGCCTGTCGATGGTTTCCAAAACCGAGAGCCAGGCGGTGCAGTTGGCGATGTTGGCCTTGCTCACCTCGGTCTTCTTCAGCGGCTTCTTCCTGCCCCTGACCAGCTTCTGGGAGCCGGTGCGGGTGCTCTCCTACTCACTTCCGGTCACCCACGGCATCCTCAGCTTGCAGGACATCATGCTGCGGGGCCGCACCCCCAACCTGCTCTACCCCGCCGGGCTGGCCGGGCTGGGCATCCTCTTCGCCGCCTTCGCCATGTGGCGCTTCAGCCGCGAGTTCCGCCGGGGCTAACGGAGGACTGAGGACTGAGTGCTGAGTGCTGAGTAACGAGCGATGAGAACGGGCAGCCTTTGGGAAGGCTGCCCGTTCTCGTTTAGTATTCGCGTGTTGGTGAGGGCAAACATAAAACTCAGCACTCAGTCCTCAGTCCTCCGCTAGCTTTTGGCGATGTGCGATTGGAGGAACTGGACCATGCGCGGCCAGGCGGCCTGGGCCGACGCTTCGTCGCCCATGCCGTGGTCGGGGTTCATGAAGGCGTGCCCGGCATCGTAGACGAGGACTTCGCCCTCTTTCTGGTGCGCCGTCATCCACTGATCGATGTTGTGGACCACCTCCGCCGGGACGCTCCCATCCTGCTTGCCAAAGATCGCCAGCACCGGCACCTGGAGTCCGGCGATTTGCGCCTCGGTGGGGTTGAATCCGCCGGGGTAGAACGGCACCGCCGCCGCCAGATCGGGCGAGTGGAGCGTAGTCAGCCAGGTCAGCAGCCCGCCGACGCAAAAGCCGACGATGCCGACCCGCTTCGGTTCCACATCGGGCCGCGCCTTCAGCGTGTCCAGCGCCAACCGGATTTCGCCCAGCGCACGATCCATCTGGCTGCGGAGCATCATCACCGCTTTGCCCGCCTCGTCCGGTTCGGTGACAACCTTGCCGTGATACAGGTCGGGCACCAGCACCACGAAGCCCTCGGAGGCCAGCCGTTGGGCCAGATCCTGGATGTGCGGCTCGATCCCCCACCACTCCTGGATCAGCACGACCCCCGGCAGCGGCTCCTGCGAGTCGGGGCGCATGACCAGCGCCGTCAGTTTGTGGTCGCCGTGATCCAGGTGAATGGTTTCCTTGTGCAACACTGCCATTGTGTGAACCCTCCTGGGATAAATTAGGCGCGGTAGCCGCACCTGTCCGCCGCATCATGCCGCCATTATACGCGATCTGGCCCAAAAAAGAGGGGGTGCGACCCATCGCACCCCCTCCAAAACCTCTCAGCACTCAGCACTCATTGCTCATCACTCATTGCTCGCTGCTCGTCCTTACCCGCGCCGCCCGAACTCGCGTTCCAGTTGCAGCGCGCTCAGATGGAGCATCGTCGGGCGACCATGCGCGCACAGGCGGGGGAAGCGGCAGCCTTCGAGCTGGGCGACCAGCGAGCGCATCTCTTCCGGGGCCATCACCTTCCCGGCGCGCACCGCGCTATGGCAGGCCAGGGTGATCGTCAGTTGGTCGCGCCAGCGGTCGGGCGGGCTGCCCACCAACAGTTCATCGACCATCTCCATCAGGTCGTCTACGCTGACCCGCCCGGCGAACATGGCCGGGATCGCCCGCACCTGCAAGCCGCCCTCGCGCCCGGTGACGAGTTCCAGGTCGAACCCGACCTCCTGCAACACCGGCAGGAGCGGCTCGATTTCGGCCCGCTGGCGGGGGGTGAGCGCCAGCATCAGTGGCTGCAACAACGGCTGCACCGGCACGTTCCGCGTCCGCATCTGACGGTCCAACTGCTCGTAAAGGACACGCTCGTGGGCGGCGTGCTGGTCGATCAGGAACATCCCGTCCGGCCCCTCGGTGATGATATAGGTGGTCGCCACCTGCCCGATGACCCGCAGAGGCGGCAGTTGGCCCTGGGGGCCGGGGGCGGGGGGTTGGAGCGTATCGATCCCCGCAGACCCGCCGAAATCAAACGCGGCGGTACCGCCCGAGGGCGGGGCGCTCGGCCCGGTCTCGATCAGTTCGGCGGACTCGAAGGCATCCCAGCCGATGGCGGGCGGGGTGAAGCTCATCGCGCCCTGCACCCCGCGCATATGCGGGGCCAGGCCATCCGCGGTGTCGTCCATCGGGGACGCGTAGGAGCCGTTCCCGGTCATGGAGGGAGCGGCAGACGGCGCGGACGCGGTAGCAGAAGAAGGAGCGGCGGCAGCGTCGCCCGGATCGGGCAGCTTCCAGCCCTCAGCCCCGCGTGTGCCGAAGGAGGGCACCGGGCTATGGGCGGCCAGCGCCTCACGCACGGCCCGCTGCACAGCCATAAACACCTGCCGGTCATGGCGGAACTTGACCTCGCTCTTGGTCGGGTGGACGTTGGCATCCACAGCGGCGGGGTCCACCTGCACGTTCAAGACGGCCAGCGGGTGGCGGTTGACCATCAGCAGGCTGTGATACGCTTCTTCCAGGGCGAAGGTCAGCATCCGGCTGCCGATGGCGCGCCCGTTGACGAAGAAGTGCTGGGCCTGACGGTTGGTACGGCTGATCGCGGGCGGGCTGACATAGCCCCAGACCTGCACCGGGCCGTCTGCCGGGGCCTCGCGCTGGGTCTGAGGCGGCGGGGCGCGGCGCGGCCCGGCCAGCGCGTCGGGGTCGATCCAGTCGGCAAACGGATCGTCGCTGAGGGCCGGTTCGCTGGCGGGCAACACACCCACCGGCAGCATGGCGCGGGCGATATCGGCTCCGTAGACCTCGCGGATCGCGTCGCGCAGTTCGCCTGTGCCCGGCGACTGGAAGACCTCTTTGTTGTCGCTGATCAGGACGAAGCGCAACGCCGGGTAGGCCAGGGCGTACTCCTGCACCAGCCCGGTCACATGGGCCGTCTCGGCGGCGGCGGTTTTGAGGAATTTGAGCCGGGCGGGCACATTGTAAAACAGGTCACGCACGGCGATGATCGTGCCCTGCGGCAGGCCCTTCGGGGTCAGCGCGCTCGGTTCACCCCCGGCCACGGTCATCTCCGTGCCCATCGGGTCCGCCGCCCGGCGCGTGCTCAATGTGACCCGCGCCACGGCGGAAATGCTCGCCAGCGCCTCGCCGCGAAAACCCAGCGTGTAGAGGGCGAACAGGTCCTCTGCCGTGCGGATCTTCGACGTGGCGTGGCGCAGGAAGGCCAGGGGGATTTCTTCGGGCGGGATGCCGCCGCCGTTGTCGCTGATGCGCAGCAGCGCCTTGCCGCCCTCGCGGATCTCCACCCGCACCTCAGTCGCCCCGGCGTCAATCGAGTTGTCCATCAACTCTTTGACCACCGACGCCGGGCGCTCCACCACTTCTCCCGCCGCGATCTTGGCCGCCACCTGCGGGTCCAACACCTGAATTGGCATACCCCTGGCTCCCCTCTATAATCCGCCGCGCACTCTTCTCATCTCTATCTCCCCACGCCTACCAAAAGCGGCTGATCAGCACAATTGTACCACAAAACGGCGGTTGCGGCTATTTTTGAAGCCGCCCTTGCTCGTCAGGGGGTCGGCGGCAAGAGCGTCGGCGTGGGCGAGGCGTTGGGGGTGGGCACGGCCAGCACCCCCGGCGGCACCAGGGGCGCGACAGTCAGGGGCGTGCGCGACGGGGTCGGCGGCACCGCCGACGCTGATGGCGACGGGGACGGTGAGGGCGCAGGGGTCGGCGTGAGCGTGGGCGTCGGCGTGGGAATCGGGGCAATCGTCACCGTCACCCGCTGGGGGGTGAAGTCGATCATCTGGGTGCCGGGCGGGCTGACCACATTGGCGGCGGTCAGTTCCACCGCGAAGGTGCCCGGTCCCTGGCCGGTCAGGTCAATGGTCACGCTAAAGCTGGTCGGGTCGATATCTTGCAGCGCGTCGAACGGGCCGCTGACGCGCACCTCCACCCGGTCGGGGTTGAGCAACGCCTCCAACCCGGTGCCCAGGCCCACCGAGCGAATGCGCACCGATTGCGTCAGGCGGGTGGTCAGTTCTTCGACCGCGACGCGCACCTTGATCGCCTCCGGTTGCCCGGCAGAGAGCACGACCCCCTTCGGCAACTGGGGAGCGACCAGGCTGCTCACGCTCTGGGTTATCCCGGTCAGCGACACCGGCGCGGTATCCAGCACACTCAGTCCGGCCAGCAGTTCAGGGGCACCCTGCACGGTGATCGTCGTCGGATCGATGTTGATATCGGTCACACGGTAGCCCGACGCGGGTTCGCCGTCGAAGGGCACATGCAGCGCCAGCGTCTTATAGTCGAGTTGCTGCTGGATCGGGGCAGTGATTTTGACGACCTCCGGGTCGAAGGTCAGGCCGCTGATCGGTTGCCCGGCGGCATCCAGGGCACGCGGGCGAACCTGCCCCGCCTGGACGGTCTGCTTGCCCTCCACGTCGATCTCGGCCACCACGCTGACCAC
>JBBSEL010000476.1:0-4428 GCA_038239755.1 Chloroflexia bacterium
AAGAGTTGGCCGCGCTGCAACACGACCTGGCCGAGCGCAAAGCTCCCCCGACGCCGTTTCCCACCAGGGATCCACGCACCCCAACGCCGTCTGAAGACCCGATTCGTAAGCTAACCCAGCAGGTGGAGGATAAGGAGCGAGAAGTCGAGCAATTGCGCGTCCAGCTCGAACAGAGCCACCCCTCCCGCCGTAACGTATCACCACTTGACCTGGCTGGTGTGCAACAGAAACTTGATGGGCAGACCACCCTCCTCGCCTACCTGGTGACCGCCAACGACACATTAGTCTTCGTGGTGGCGCGGGATCATTTCTCCGCCCACATCTTGCCTTATAATATTAGTCAGATCACCAATGAGGTGGATGCCGCCCGCGATGAAATCAAGAGCCAGAGCGGGACCACCGAGGTGCCCACCGCCGAGTTGCAAAAGCTCTACCAATGGCTGATCGCTCCGGTCATCACTGAGGTGACCACCTCCCGCCTGGGGATCATCCCCAACGATGCGCTCAACGACCTGCCATTCGCCGCCCTAACCGAGGATGGCGTCCATTATCTGGGTGCGCGCTACACGCTGTTCACGCTGCCCAGTGCGAGCGTCCTCTCCTTCCTGACCCCAAAACCGCTCACTACCCCCGCCCAGCTGCTAGTGCTCGGCGAGAACACCCCGCCCAACGATCCACCCTTGGGTAAGGTGGAGGAGCAGGCCGCCGCGGTGGCCCAACTCTACAACACGCAGGCTCTCACCGGATCGGCGGCGACTGAGGCGGCCATTCAGACCGGTGCCGCCACGGCCACACTGATCCACATCGCCGCGCACGGCGTCCCTAACGCCCAGCATCCCCTCTTCTCATACCTGGCGCTCGCGTCCGCTGGGACGGACGATGGCCGCTTGACGGTGCGCGAAATCTATAACCTCGACCTGCGCCACGTCGACCTCGTCAGCCTCAGTGCCTGCGACACCGATCGGGGGCAATTGAGCGCGGGGGATGACCAGATTGGTTTAAGCCGTGCGTTCCTGGCTGCCGGTGCATCCAGCCTGGTCTCGACTCTCTGGGTGGTGGACGAGGCAGCAAGCCAGGAGTTGATGGTCGCCTTCTACACCCACCTGCATAATGGCGAGGGGAAAGCCGCTGCCTTACAAGCCGCCCAGGCCAGCGTGCGTGCCCAGCACCCCGCGCCGTATTACTGGGCAGGTTTCGTCTTGAACGGCGATCCCGGTCCCGCCACGCCGCCTCCTCTTGGTCTCCTGGAGCTCCTGAGGAAGTATCTCTGGCTCTTGGGCGTGTCCCTGCTCGCTATAATAGGGCTGATCCTTGCCGGGGGGGTATGGTGGCGACGCCAGCACAGCCAGCCGCCTACGCCGCTCCATAGCGTGGCGTAGGCACTCAACTGATAAGCGAACACGGCCTCCAACGCCCAGTGCTGGTGGCGGCCCGCAGCAGGGTATGGCGTTGACGATGGGCACTTGGCGGGCGGCCTGCTCCTGTGTAGGGTAGGCTAAGCCGCCAACGAGTTGCGGTAGCCCCCCAGCTAACCGTGGTTGGCGGGGCGTAGTTGCAAAATACGGGTTCGTATAGCATCGTACTGGGCAGGATCATCACATCTGCTCAGGAGGCTTGCCGCGTTGGACCCGCCAACCCAATTCTGCCATAATCCCGCCTGCCCCGCAAGGGGCGTGGTTGAGATCCATTCATAACTCTGGTAAGCCGCCATGACGCTGTAACAAGGCCTGGATCGGGGGCGGCAGGTCGCCTTCTGTCTGCTGATACTCGGCGAGCAGCGCCGCCGTGGTCAGCATCTCGAGGACCCGAGCCAGCCCCCGCCGCAGCACGATCTTCCCCGGCGGACGATCCGCCCGTTCCTCCCACCCGCCCAGCCGGGCTAAGATCCGCACCTCCCCCGGTTCACCACCGCCCCGACCTCGTATAGGAACCCTGCCGCCACCCAGGCCAACGCCACCAGCCGCTGCCCCGCCTCTATTTTCAACACCTGCACCGCTTCCCAATTCACGCCCTCTTTCGTAAACTTGAAGGCATCCTCGATGCTCCACCGTTGGCGATACATCTGGAACACCCGCTGGGCCGCTGCCGCGCTGCCCACCGGCACATCGGTGACCAACACCCACGGGGCCCAGGCACAGTCGCGGATGCTCACCACCACCGCTGCGGCGCGCTGCCAGACGACCGGCCCGCTCGGCCCCTCCTGCCGACTGGCCGGGTCATACGGCACCTGGATCGCACAGACCGCCACCTCCACGGTCACCGCGTGGCGTTTCGCCGTCGGCTGCCCGCGCAAGCGCACCAGCATCGTCGTCTCCAGCGTGACGCGGCGGATGGCGGCGGCCACCGCCTGATCGAGCGACCCCTGTAATATGCGGAAAAACATCCGTACTATGAAAAGCGGTCAGGCAGCGTCACGATAGTAGTTGTGGATGATGCCACCCAACACATCCCGGCGTTTCACCGCGCCACTTCGCTTGCCGCGTTCGATCGGTATTGGACAACGCTGCTCAATGCCTTGATGTGGTCGTGCCTGGTTGAAGTAAGCGACGTATTCGGTCAAGACCCGCTGCAAGTGCGCCTGATTCATGATCAACAGCTTATCCAAGACCTCTTCGCGAACCGATCTTACCCAGCGCTCGGCAAAAGCATTCGCGACCGGTGTCCGGTAAGGTGTGCGCAATATCTCGATGCCTTCACTGGCGAGCACACTGTCGAAACTCCGCGGAAACTTCGCATCACGATCATGGATCAGGAAGCGCATACTCTTGCGCTCATCTTGTAGTGTCCACGTCAGTTGTCGCGCTTGCTGGGTCACCCATTCTGCCGTTGGCTGTTCAGTGCAGCCGGCGAAATGGACCCGGCGACTGCCGATCTCGATGAAAAACAAGGCATGCCGCGTCTTGAGCCAGGCGGTTTCTACCGTGAAGAAATCGGTGGCGAGAATTTGCGCACCGTAATGGCTCAACAAGGTACTCCCGCTACCGCCATTCTTCGCTCGCTCCGGTGCAGGCGCAATATGCTGGCGCTTGAGGATGTCTCGAACCGTCGAGCGTCCGATAGTGTAGCCCAGCTTGAGCAATTCACCATGCAGTTTGCTGTAGCCCCAACTTGGATTCTCCCTGGCAAGTTGCAGCAACGACTCCTGAAGTTCCGAACTGATGGCCGGTCGGCCGCTTTTTGGTTTGTTGGCGAAGGTCCATTTACGGCGGACGAGTTCTCTATGCCACTTTAACACGGTGTCTGGCTTGAACAGCAGTAACACCTCATTCAGTTTGGTTTTAGCGCCGCGACCAAAACCAATAAAGCGAGCAGCAAGAATTGCCAAGCCGAGTTTCTCCCAGCACGAGAGATGTGGAGTTTTAGGGTTGCGGCGTTGTAGAATGCGCAATTGCTGGCGCAACAGGAGGATTTCGAGATCCTTCTGCTGCGCACTACGGAGCTTTGTCGTGAACAGGTCGAGCAGCAATGAGACAAGTTGCGCGATTAGGTAGTAGATCATCCTGCCAGGCGCTGCATGAGCTATGCCGTGTGGCTACTCCGACCGAGAACACCCAGCGCCAGCTTGATTTTAAAGCCCGTATGAGATTTCGCACACTACAGGCCCTATTTTGAGTTAACTTGACAGTACCTGTTCGAGCGCTGCCCGCTTCGTCCGCAATCGTCCACGAGCCAACTCCGCCAATACGACACTATCTTCCTCCCCGTCCAAGATCGCCGCCAGCATGGCCCGCGCCGACACCCCGGTGACATCCGTCACCACCGCCGTCAGCTTCAGATTGGCCCACTCCAGCACTTTGTGCAGGCGACGGATGACGCTGGCGCGCTCTTGCACCAGATTGGTGCGCTCCCGGGTCAAGTCACGCAGATCGCGTTGAGCCAGCGGCGGGATAAAGATGTGCTGGGCATTGATGACCCAGACGTGGAAACTCGCCTCTAACAAATTATAAATCGGTTTCCAAAACTCGCCCGTACTCCCCATGACCACATGGGTCACGCCATGCTGGGCGAGCCAATCGCCGAGCGCGAGCAGGTCGGCGGTCATCGTCCCAAAGGTGGCGGTGGCGCGCTGCGGCGCGGCGCGTCCCGCCGAGGTGAGGGTACAGGCGACGACGGTCCTCTTATGGACATCCAGGCCAGCACACTGCGGGAAGAGAATATCCATGCGAGCCTCCCAGCAGAATAGGACGGGGGTAGGATGCGCAACAGATAACCGAGACTGACTAGCGTGCTTGCCCCTTGGGGGGGCTGCCACGAGGCGCTGTGCCGAGAAGCATCCAGATCGGTCTGCTAAACAGGTTCGCGACACGACGTACGTACCGACCTTGATACCCACCGTGTACGCCGATCATACCCGATTTTCATCGGGCGTTGTGCCCGCCGCGGGCATGGGGTCTGCTCTGAAATTGGCCTCTAGTAACGTAACCCGAC
>JBBSEL010000477.1:0-4421 GCA_038239755.1 Chloroflexia bacterium
ACACAATGGTTAAGAAAAAGCGACGGAACGGTTAAGTTTCGCTTAAATAGTGCTATTGGCAGGGCTAGCCCTACTTGGGGCTGCCGACGAGCGGGCGGTCGCGCCGGGAACCGAGGGGCACGCCCGGCGCATCCCCGGCCCCTTCCCCCGGCAGGGTGATGGTGAAGCACGCCCCCATACCGGGCACCGATTGCACCTCGATAGTGCCGTGGTGCGCCTCGACGATGCCGCGCGCGATGGCGAGGCCCAGGCCGGTGTTGCCGCTGGCGCGGGTGCGCGATGGATCGCCCCGGTAGAAGCGGTCGAAAATATGCAGCAGGTGGTCGGGCGCGATGCCCGGCCCGGTGTCTTGCACCTGGATCCGCACCGTGTGGCCGGGCTGGTCTGCTGCCGCTGACAGGCGCACCGTCCCGGCGGGCGGGGTGTAGCGCAGCGCGTTGTCCACCAGATTCAGGATCACTTGCTTCAGCCGGTCGGGGTCGGCGCGCACCGGCACCGGGTCGTCGTGGATCACTTCCAGCCGGATCTGGCGGCTGGCGGCCAGCGGGTCCACCTGCTCGGCCACATCGTCCAGCAACTTGCCCACCGCGACGCTGGTGACAGACAGTGTGGCAGCGTTATCCAGCTTGGAGAGGGTGAGCAGGTCGGTCACCAGGCGGCCCATCCGCCCCAACTCGCCGTGCATCGAGCGGGCCATCCGCTGGATTGTGCTGCTGTCGCCCCGATCCGCGCCGATCAGCAGCATCTCACTCAAGCCTTCCAGCGAGGTGAGCGGGGTGCGGAGTTCATGGGAAGCATCGGCGATGAAGCGCCGCTGCGCCTGGAGCGAGGCGGCCAGGCGGTCAACCATGTGGTCGAAGGCTCCGCCCAGGCGCGCGATTTCGTTGCCCCCGGCGGGCATGAGCAGGCGGCGGTTCAGGTCGCCCCCGGCAATCGCTTCCGCCGTGTGGGCCATACGGTCGAGCGGCTTGAGCACGGCGCGGGTCAGCCCCAGCCCGGCCAACACGCCGACCACGGTGCCGATGATCAGTCCCAGCACCAGATAGAGCCGGAGCTGGTTGAGGATCGCGTCTGCCGCGTCCAGCGAGGCGACCTGGACCAGCAGCAAGCGGCCTTGCGCCCCGTCAATCGTCCCATCGGCGTTGAGCACCTGGGCCACCACCAATTGGCGACCCCCGCTCGCCGCAGGCACGATCCATTGCGCGCTGGCGGTGGCCCCGCTCGCCGTGGGCTGGGTCGGGATCGTCTTGATCCAGCCCGCAGGGAGGGTGGGGAGGGTGCGCGTGGTGACTTCGTTCGCCGCCAGCGTCGAAGAGATGACCTGGCCTTGCTCGTTCAGCACCTCCACGGTGACATCGGGCGCGGACAACTGGCGTACCAGCGACCCGATCATCGCGTCGGTCGTGAACGGGCGGGAGTTGGGCGTTGCGCTCTGGCCGGGATCGCTATGTCGCCCCGGATCGTGGTGGTCGGGTCCAAACCCCGGCCCGCGGGTCAGCGTCGTACCAGCCGCGGCCACCAGGCGGCTGGCCGTGTTGTGGACCAGGAAGCCGTCGAGTTGGGCATAGAGCGCCCAACCCAGCAGCGCCAGGATGGCGACGAGCAAGAGCGTGTAGAGCGCGCTCAACTGCAACCCCACCGGCACCCGCCAGAGGGCGGTGCGGGTCCGATCAGCGAAAGTCATCCGGCGGCTCCAAAGCATACCCCACACTACGCACGCTACGGATCAGGCTGCGTTCCTCGTCGCCCAGCTTCTCGCGCAGGTGGCGGATGTGGACATCGATCACGTTGGTATCGCTCAGATAGTCGTAGCCCCAGACCCGGTTGAGGATGACATCGCGGGGGAAGACCTGGCGCGGGTGGGTCATGAACAGTTCCAGCATATCATATTCGCGCGGCGTCAGTTCGATGATCCGCCCGCCCCGCGTCACCCGACGCGATTGCCGGTCGAGCACGAGGTCGCCCACGCGCAGCGAACGGTTCAGGTTGATCCCTCGGCGGCGCAGGATCGCCCGCAGCCGGGCCATCAGTTCGCGGAAATTAAACGGCTTGACCAGATAGTCATCCGCCCCGCTCTCCAGCCCCAGGATCCGGTCGTCCACCTCGCCCCGCGCCGTCAGCATGAGGATGCCCACGTTGCCCTGGTCGTGCAGGCGTTTGCACACTTCGACCCCGTCGATGCCGGGCAACATCACGTCGAGCACCACCAGATCGGGGCGGACGGTGTGGGCCTGTTCCAGGGCTTCAAAGCCGGTGCGGGCCACGCTGACCTCGAACCCTTCGTAGTCCAGGCCCATTGTCAACAGTTCCACGATCAACGGCTCGTCGTCCACAACCAGCACCCGGACCGTGCGCTCCTGTTCCTCCATAAGCTCCTTTTCGTTCATGCTCGTTTCACTTTCGATTCTCAACCCCATAGTTTTCACCTACAACACTATATACGGTAGAGAACACTATCTGCAAGGGAGCGCTTTGCCCACTGCCCGATCCAACCCGGTCATCGGGAGCCGTGGGTTCCTACGCCTATGTTGTTGTCTACGGTTGCGGTCGTCAGGACTGCCAGGGGGTGCCGTCTGCCTGCGCTGGCGATACCCCGGCAAGGGGTTGTCTGTTCCCCTATGCTACTAGTGTACAACCTACAGATTAAAGGATTAGCGGAGAAAAATTAGCTTTTGATTAAGATTTGCGGATGATGGGGGTATCGGGTACAATTGCTCGCTGAGCTTACGGATCGTTTAACCTAACGTTAATAATTCTTAACCTTTGTTTTAAGCTTCACCCGTTACACTGATGAAGCCCGGAGTTATCAGACCATCCGTGGGTCTGGTTGCAACCAAGTGAGAGGAATAGGTGAAATAGACAGAACATGATCAATCGAATATATTTGGGTACGAGCATCCGGCGGAGTGGGCTGCTCGGTCTGCTGGGCGTGGCGATGCTGGTGTTGCTGGCGGCCTGTGGTGGTACGACCGATGCAACGGTCGCGCCCGCAGCCACGGCCACCACCGAAGCCGCGATGCCCGCGATGACCACCGAAGCAATGGCGACCACACCCGCCACCACCGACGCGACCGCAACTCCCGGCACCGGGGCCGGGACGAGCAGCGGAAGTGGTACCGCCGTCGCGGCTACCCTGCGTGAATGGGCCATTGACCTGAGCCAGGCCGAAGTGCCGGCGGGCAAGGTGACCTTCACAGTGACCAACCAGGGGCAGATGCCGCACAACCTCACCGTGACCCAGAATGGGGCCACCGTTGGGGCCACCTCGACCTTCGGCAGTGCTGCCGGGCCACAAACGCTGGAAGTTGATCTGAAGGCGGGCACCTACACGCTGATTTGTAGCCTGCCAGGGCACGCAGGCCGCGGCCAGAAGATTGATCTGGTCGTTAAGTAACGGGCTATGCCGCCCGATCGGGGTTTAGAGAGTACATCCAAGCATTGCAAAACATCGGGTACAACGGATTACGAAGGCCGGGCGGTCTAGAACAGCCCGGCCTTCTCGTTGTCTTCGCTTTATCTTCGTCGCGTCCCCTGCGCCGGTGGTTCGCCAGCTCGCGGGGCTATTCAAGCCGACGTTTGGGACTCCCCTTCGGAGAATGCGGGAATGCGGGGCGCCCGGCCCGGCACCAGGCGCTTGATCCGGTCGAACGCGCCCCGGCCAAGCACGGCGCGGAAGAGCAACCCGGCTTTGAGCCGTGTCTCGTAGCCCGGATCGAGCAGGGCGGCAGCCAGCGCCATCCGCCGGGCCGTGCCTCGTTGCGCCGGGTTATCTGCCACCGAGGCTGCCGTATAGTAGCAACTCATCGCTTGGGCGGCGCGCCACAGCCCCAGCCGGGTCCATGCGCCCGGCACCTGGGGGATGTAACGCTGGCGGATCAACCGGTTGGAACGAGCGCGGGCCTCGACCTGCCCGGCGGTGAGGCTGCCGCCGTGCTGGGTAAAGGTGATCAAGGGTGCATCCACCACCCCGATCGGGAAGGCGCGGGCGGTGCGGATCCACATCTCCCAGTCCTGGCCCAGGCGCAATCCCTCGTCAAACTCGCCGACCTGCTCGAAACAGACGCGCCGAATCAGGGTCAGCGACGGATTGCCGATGCTGTTCTCCACGAGGATGCGGGGGTAAAAATTCGCCGCCCCCACCGGCTCCCGGTCCAGCCGCACCGGCTCCTGCCCCGAAGCGTAAACCTGCCACTCGCTACCCGTGACCAGTCCGACCGAGGGGTGCTGCTGAAAATGGGCAAGCTGCTGGGCGATCTTGTCCGGCAGCCAGCGATCGTCGGCATCAAGAAAGGCGACGAATTCCCCCGTGCTGGCGTGCAGGCCCGCGTTCCGTGCCGCTCCGGCCCCCTTGTTGGCCTGATAGATATAACGGACCCCGGCTTCCGCATACCCCGCGACAATGGTCGCCGTATCGTCGGTCG
>JBBSEL010000478.1:0-4414 GCA_038239755.1 Chloroflexia bacterium
AGCAGGCGGGCCATCGGGAAGCCTTCGCCCGGGCAGAACCATTTCTTGCCGTTGTCGAAGTCGCTGTGGCGGCAGATATGGGCGCGCAGCGTTGTTTGGTCTACGTCGAGGGCGATGTTGTAGCGGGCGCACAGGTCGCGGATCAGGGCCAGCCCGGCCTGGTACTGCGCTTCGCTGGGCACCCACCATTGGGTCACAGAGCCGTGTTGCAGGGTCGCATTGTGCTCCCCCTGCCAATCGATCCAGGTCCCTTTGTGCGTCCCTTCCCACTCGATGCTGATCGTGTAGTTGTTGGGATCGCCGCCGTGGTCGCGCACGCCGACCAGCCAGGGTAGGGCACCCACGTTCGGATCGTAGAGCCTGCCATTGGCCCAGGCGGTATCATGTTCGTTGACGAATTGTACGATGCGCCCCTGTGCGCCGACGCCGTAATGGGCGCTGGCCCGGGTCGCTGGCTGGCTGAAAGCGTCTGCCGTGCCTCCCACCGTGCCGATCATCACATGGTTGACGATCGCGATGGGCTGGTGACCGTTGCGTCCCGGATCAAAGTTGACACTCCGTTGCAGGTCTTCGTTCCAGGTGCCCACCCATTCGGCCAGGGGACTGCGCCCGTTGGTGGGTGGCGCTGCGCCTCCGGCGGTAAAGACCGGGCTATCCAGCAGGGGAGCCGCTTCGTTGGTCGGAACATCCGCCGGTCCCTCGGCGAAATCTTCGGTGATCCCGGCCAGTTCCTCAGCGGTCAGCTGCGGTGCGACAGCGTGGAGCGTGGCGATACGGGCCATGAGGTCGCTCAGGTATTGGGCGTTGTCGGCGCGCATCCCGCGATGCAGCGGCACGATGCGCCGCACCGTCGGTGGGCCGCCATCGGTGAAGGGCGCGGTCTGCCAGCGGGCACACAGGGCGCGTAACCCGGCGAGCCAGGTGGGGAAGACGGCGGTACGCTGCGCGGCCACATCCCAGAGGTTGGCCCAGTTTTTGTTGGTGGTGGCCCCGTCCTGGGTGCCGTAGGCGGTTTCCTGGCCGAAGAAGGCCAGCGCGACTGCCGGGTCCATGCCGTTGGCGATGCAGACCTGGTAGTAGTCCACGCTGTCGGCCTCGTTGAGGACGGGGCTGGCGGCGGCCACGAGCGTGTCGCGGAAGCGTTCCCAGGGGATACTCGCCGGGGCTAGCAGCGGGACGTCGGTCGGCGGCACGGGAGCCGCGCCAGGCAGATCAAACTCGCCACTGGCCTGGTCCCACTGCGTCAGCAGGCGGATCACCACGTTGGCATAGCTGTTGGGATCGTTGCCGTCACTGCTGGGCGCGTAGATTTGCAGCGCTTCGCGGACGGATCGCCCCTGATAGAGCGGCAGGAACCACAGGTCGCACCAGTCGAGCAGGCTGTCCAGGTAGGTGCGATAGACACGGAAGACGCCCCACTGGGTCACCGGGGTCGCGCCGATGGCCCGGCCCAGGCTGCCGTTGCTGCGCGGACGCAGGTTGCCCCAGTTGCGGGTATGGTAGCGCACCACCACGCCGTCGGGATCGGTGCCGCACTGGCTCTCGTGGTGGAAGAAGGCCAGGGCCAGGGCCGGGTTGATGCCCCGGTTGAGCACGGCCTGGTAGTAGACGACCGCGTCGGCTTCGTTCAGCGCCGGGCTGTGGCGGGCCTGGAGCCAGGCGGCGAAGATCGCCGGGCTGATCGTCGGCGCGCTCAGCACCGGGAAGTCGGGGCCATGAGGCCGGTCGCCCCAGGCGATATGGCCCGTGGTGGCAGCCTCTAACGCGGCGGCCAGGGCTGCCCCTTCGGGTGCCACCCCTACCGGTTCCACCCCCGCCGCCAGCATCTGGCCCAGCAGGGTATAGGCGTCTTTGCTGATCCAGTAGCTGTTTTGGCCGTTGGGGTCGTAACCAGGGCCGTTGAAGGCGGCGAAGTCGTTGGTGCCGCCGAGGATGAAGATGAACGCGGCGTCGATATACTCCAGTGTCGCCAGCCGTTGCACAAAGGCGGCATAGCGGCGCGCCTTGAGGAAGTCGCTCAGGTCGGGCGGCACACCGGGCAGGTGGCGGAAGGCGATACCATACTCGGTCAGGTAGATCGGCTTGCTGAACACCTGGTGCCAGCGAGCGATCCGATCCAACACCGCGTCATGGTTCAGGTCCACCGCATCATAGCAGTGGACGGCCAGCAGGTCGTAGGCGTTGTACACCTCGCGCAGCCGCCCGGCCAGATCCTCGCCGAGGACCAGATCGGGGATGCCCAACTCCGGCGCGCCCGCCAGGCGCGTCCCGGCCACGGGCGGTTCGAGCGGGAACCGCCAGCCGGGGGCACAGAGGCGGATGCCCGCCGCATGAGCGGCGGCGGCGCAGTGCTGCCAGACCGCTTCCAGGAACCAGGCGTGGTTCCAGAGTAGATCGGTCCAGTTGGCGTAGTGATCGTCGGCGGGGAACGGTTCGTTGCCCACTTCGATCACGTCGCAGACGCCACGAAACTCGGTGATCATCTGCTGCACCGTTTCCCAATTCACAATGCCGACGCCCGGGGCGCGCACCAGCACCCGCAGCCCCCGCGCCTTCGCCGCTTCCGCCTCGGCCCGGCTGTGGTCGGGATAGATCAGCTTCAGCCAGTGCGCCCCGGCCAGTTGCACCCGGTCCCATACGGCCCCTTCGCCCTCGGCGGGACCGTCGGGGGTGCTGTGGAAGTCGGCCAGGCGGCTGTTCGGCCCATGCAGGCCGTGGATCGCCAGCGCCCGTGCCGGGTCGGTGGTCGGCGGCACCAGCAGGGGCAGCGGCACGCCGCCGCTCATCACCGGGGCGCGGAACACGATCGGTTCGACCGGCTGGCCGATGATATCGTGGCTGATTGCGGGCTTGTTTGTCTGGTCCAGGCGCGCTTCCCACCAGAAGGTGCCGGCCATATCGGCCACATCCGCCCAGCGTTGCTGGAAGGCCAGGGCCAGCCGCCGTTGCAGGTCGTCGTCGCGCACATCGCCGGGTAGCGGGTCGCGCCCCGGATTCTCGGCAGCCAGGCTGTGGTTCGGGTAGCCGATCTCGGTGAACAGCAAAGGACGGCCCGTCCGTTCACTGAGGGCCAGCAGGTCGTCGTCGATACGCGGGCACCACTCGGCCTCGATGCCCCGGCGATGCCAGGCGGCAGCCAGCGTGTTGGTATCCAGTGCCCCGTTGTAGCCGAGCGGCACCAGCGGAAAATAGCCGTCCACGCCGATGTAATCGAGGTGGGGCCACAGAGCGCTCAGGCGGTTGTATTCGGCATCGTCGGCCCAGCCCCAGTTGGCGGCGTAGGTCAGCGGCCCGGTGAAACCCTGCTGCCGCACCCAGGCGGCCAGCCCGATCCAGAACTCGGCCCCCAGTTCTTTGGTCACGGTGTAAAGCTCGCAGCCCAGGCTGAGGATGGTGCCGTCCACCTGGCGGGCGATCTCGAGATAACGGGCCAGGAAGTGCTGGCGGTAGCTCCAGGCCCAGTCGGCGGCGTGGTCCTGAACCGAGATGAAGCCGCGCCAATCAGCGGCATACGAGTCGATATGCGGCTTGAGCAGCACGCGCATCCCCAGGCGGTTGGCGACGCGGCAGGCCGCCAGCACCAGTTCCGGCTCCGGCGTGTTGTGGTAGGGATGGGTGGGGTCCTGGCCGACATCGGGGTAGATGAACCAGGGGATCCGGTAGTCAGGCGGCGGTGGGGCCAGTTTGGCGGTGCTCGGCTCCAGCGAGACATAGTGGTGCGGGATGATTGCTATGGCGTCGCAGCCATCCTGTTTGAGCCGACTGAACAACCGCGTAATGTCTTGCAGCGGCGGGTTGTGCAGCAGGCGGAACGAAACTCCGTG
Organism: Chloroflexia bacterium; assembly: GCA_038239755.1. Classification (GTDB taxonomy): domain Bacteria; phylum Chloroflexota; class Chloroflexia; order QHBQ01; family JAICKM01; genus JBBSAN01. The sequence continues at coordinate 3,825 of JBBSEL010000478.1, forward strand.
TAACATCGCTGTCGTCCTCTCTTTCAGGGGTAAATGGAGGCCTGCCGTGTTGGGCGGCCCCCGTCAACGTTTGGGTCAGTTTTCCTAAACGATGCCGACATCGGCAAACGCTTTAGCGACGGCAGCGACCTTGCGGTCCTGGGCCGCGTCGCGGCGGAAGAAAGTCTTGGCCGCTTGCAGTACCCCCCGGCGGCTGTCGGCAAAGCCCGACGTGCGCGACAGTTGCTGGGTCAGCGCCAGATAGAAGATCGTCGCCACCTCGTTGGGGGTGCAGAGGGTGCCGCCGCCCGGGGCGAGGGTGGTCAGCAGCAGGTAGGCGACTTTGTTATGGATGCCGCTGTTGAGATGGACCCCTCCATTATCGTGGGCGCGATCCTCCGGCAGGTTCTGGTAATTCCGCATATGATCCGGTTGCTGGAACCGGGTCGGCGTCCGCAGATCGCGCAACGGGTGCCCATCCAGATCTTCGCCGATTTCCCAGTTCCAACGGCTCACATCGGCCTGCCCCGCGTTCGAGATGAGGATGCCGAAGATGTCGGAGTAGGACTCGTTGAGTGCCCCCGACATGCCGCTGTAGACCAGGCGCGCCG
>JBBSEL010000479.1:0-4407 GCA_038239755.1 Chloroflexia bacterium
ACCTGCCGGTCGCCACTACATCGACAGCGGGGCGACTACAGACGATTTGCCTAACCCTAAGAACGCCCTGACCATCCGGTCAGGGCGTCTCTTTGTGTGGTCCGTTGCTTGTCAGAAGCCGCGCACTTTGGTCGGGGTCACCCGCAGAGCCAGGCTATACTTGGCCGCGAACACATCCGGCGTGCCGTAGCGGCGGGCGATGAACTCGCGGTATTTGTCGGTGTAGGCGGGTACCTGATCGGCGGGCGGTTCGTCGGGGCTGGGCCGCGCCGTGCCGGTGATGATGACGATATCGCCCCCTTGCCCGTTGCCGTCGAAATGCAATGCCACCTGGGGGTTGGCCGCGATGTGGGCGACCCGATGGGCGTCGGGCAGGCTGTAGATCAAGAACGTGTCGCCGTCCCAGAGGAACCAGACCGGGTTGGGTTGGGGGGTGCCGTCGGCTCCCACCGTCGTCAGCCAGATGACGCGCTCCTCCTGAAGACGATGGGCGACGCGCGCGCCATAGGGTGTCGTGGGATCGGGTAATACGGTGCTCATAATCTCCTCCTGTGATTGGGCGCAGGTTGCGGGCCGGGCCGCAGGATCGGGGCTGTGGTAGACCATTGATGGGGTCGCTTGGCCTGTTGCTGCCTCTCGTAGCGCTCCAACCCCAGTATAGCACACTCGCTGCGAGGATTAATCGCATATTGGTAGCGGGCTGAGCAATCCACGGCTGCGGATTGGGGGTACTACAATCGTCAGCACATTGACCCACCTGGGTTTGGTGCTGCGGGTACCGATGGCTGGTTCGGGCAGCTCCACCCATTTGCACCTACACCAGGGACCACAAAGAATTCACAATCATAGGAGATTAATTATGTTACAAGTTCGTACCAGCCTGAAGCACGTCCTAACGGCGACGGTGCTAGGGGTTGCGATGACTGCGCTCGTCTTTGGCGGCCCGGTCCACAACAGCCTTGCTTCCAGCCACCGGGAAGCCCCCTTGATCAGTAAGGACCCCGTGGCCGACGCGACCGACCTGTATGCGTTTGTCAGCCCGGACCGCACCGACACCGTCACGTTCATCGCCAACTACATCCCCTTTGAAGTCCCGGCAGCCGGCCCGAACTTCTACCGGTTCGGCGATGATGTCCTCTACGAAATCAACGTGGACAACGTGGGCGACGCCAAGGCGCACATCCGCTATCAGTTCCGCTTCTACACCAAGATCATCAACGGCAACACCTTCCTGTACAACACCGGCACGTTCGGCAAGAACGACGACGGCCAGTTCAACTATCGCCAGTACTACAGCGTGACCCGCGTTGATGACAAGGGCACCACCGAACTGGGCAAGGATATCCCGGTTGCCGCCGCGAACGTCGGCCCGGCCTCGACCCCGAACTACGCCTCGATCACCGCCGACGCGGTGGCGGGCGGGATGCTGTCGAACGGCGTCCACACCTTCGCCGGGCCGCGCGCCGATCCGTTCTTCGCTGACGTCGGCTCGCTGTTCGACCTGCTGACGATCCGCAAGCTGCCCGGCAACATGGGCGGCGGCGTCAACGACTTCGCCAACTTCAACGTGCACAGCATCGTCCTCCAGGTGCCGAAGAGCCAGCTCACCGCTGACAGCTCGGCGGCCACCGACGCGACGAACACCAACTCGATCATCGGCACCTGGACCACCGCCAGCCGCCACTCGACCACCGTTCTCGAGGGTCCGAGCGTGACGGCCAGCGGCGACTACGTGCAGATCTCGCGCCTGGGCAACCCGCTGGTCAACGAAGTCATTGTGCCGCTGGCGGCCAAGGACCTCTGGAACAGCTCGAAGCCGATGAGCGACACCCAGTTCCTGGCCGGTGTGACCGACCCGGAGCCGGCCCGCCTGCTCAACCTGCTCTACGGCATCAAGGTGCCGCCGACCCCGCGCACCGACCTGGTGACCGTGTTCCTGACCGGTATCCCCGGCGTGAACAAGCCCGCCAACGTCACTCCTTCCGAGGAACTGCGCCTGAACATGGCAATCCCGGTGACCCCTGCCAACAAGGTTAGCTCCCTCGGCGTGGCCGCGGGCGACGCAGGGGGCTGGCCGAATGGCCGCCGCCTGGGCGACGATGTCATTGACGTGGCCCTCAAGGCCGTCGCCGGTGGCTACGTGCTGACCCCCGACACGGCGAGCCTCAGCCCGAACAAGGACCTGGGCGACGGCGTGGACGCGGAAGCCCGCGCTTCGGGCACCGCCTTCCCCTACATGGCGACTCCGTACCGTGGCTTCGACGAGCAGCCGCAGCACCCCTAGTCTCTGCCCCGCGCCTGCGGGTGGGAACGGCTTGCCGCCGCCCGCAGGTGCGCTTTTCTTCGCGACAATGCTGCCCATCTTCGCTGTTGAGGGCCGACCCCGCATCTGCGCCGGTCGGCCCTTCGCCAGCCAGCTTTTATCACCGTAACCTACCCGCGTGTGGATGTACGAGGTTTTAGTACTGATGAAATTACATTTTCCGTCTTCGTCGCTCTTTTCTTTGGGACTGGCTCTTGTTGTGATGTTCAGCCTTTCCGCGTGTGGCGTCAGCGGGCCGACCGCCACCCCAGCGAGCAAACAAATCATCCCCGGCGGGTCGGCCACGGCGACCACCGACCACGCGCTGAACCTACCCGCCCCGCCCAATGCCACGGCTGCCGATGCCGGAGGGAGCCGGAACATGCTGGCCGCGTTGTTCCCCGGTCCCTATCAGCCGATAGAGCAGGATGTCTATGGCACCCGCCAGCCGACGGCGCAGATCCACGGCTTCTATGATCAGGAGCTTGCCGCCGCCGGGTATACCCCCGAAGTGAAATGGTCGGACCTGGGAGCGGGCAGCACCGCTGCAAGCTGGGCCAAGCAAAACATCCAGGTGCGGGTGATTGTGGTAGAAAACGTGGATGCGGACCGGGCACAAAGCCTGAACAGCAGCTATGGCCTGACCGCGCACCCGCTCCAGGGCGGCGACACCCTGATTTATTTGATCGGCTTGGACCGCAACCAACTGCTGAAGTAGGCTGGCTGGTCGGCAGGGTGCCCCTGTAGTATAATCATCCCCATGAACACTCCCCACACGGCTGATGCCGCGATCAAAGCGATCATTTTTGACTGGGGCGGCGTGCTGGAGCCGATGCCCGACGCTGCTTCCTTCGCCCAATGGGAAGGCCAGTTGGGCCTCGCGCCGGGCCGCCTGATCGATATTCTCTGGGGGCCGGTGTGGGAGCAGCTCGAAGTGGCGGCGATCACCCGGCAGGAGTACGAGGCGCATGTGTGCGCGCGCTGCGGCTTCACCGACCCTACCGACTTGCGGGCGTTCTACCAGAGCTTCTACCGCCAGCAAATCCAGCCGGTGATGCTGCAACTGGTGCGGAGCCTCCGCCCGCGTTACCAGCTTGCGCTGCTGACCAACGCCTTTGCCGGGCAGCGGGAGCATATCATCCGCCTGGCCGGGGCCGCGCCCGAAGCGTTGTTCGACGCCTATATTAACTCGGCGGATGTGCAGATGCGCAAGCCCTCGCCCGCGATTTTCCATCACACGTTGGAACGGCTCGGTGTCTCGGCCTCGCAAGCGGTGTTCATTGACGACCTGCCGCGCAACATCGCCGCAGCCGATACGCTCGGCATCCCGACGATCCTGCACCGCGACCCCCAGGCGACGCTCCTGGCCTTATCGGCCTTGCTCGGCCACCCGGTCGGCGGCGATGCGCCGGTAGAGTAGCCTTCCCACTCCAATTCCAATAGCCCACAAAAGCGACCGCCCCGCCTCAAGATTCCTCTTTTGCCGGTGCAATGGGGCGGGGGCCGAGGGTGAGGGCCTGGATCACCAGCTTCTGCACCTGGGCCGAGCGATAGGGCTTGGGCAAGACGAAGTCGATCTGGTGCTGCGCCAGGTCGGCGGGGTCAAGCTGGTTGCCCCAGCCGGTGATCAGGGCGATCCGCGTGCCGGGTGCCCGCCGCCGCACCTGCTCCGCTACCTCCCAGCCGTTCATCCCAGGCATCCCCAGGTCGGTGCAGACGAGGTCGAACGGGCCGCTGTCTAGGTGGGCCACCGCCTCGACCCCGCTGGTCTCGACCACCACCTCGTGGCCGTCACGCAGCAACATCATTTGCAACATCTCACAGAGTCGCCGGTCATCGTCCACGATCAGGATGCGGGCCGGGTGATTGATCGGCGCGGCCACCGGGGCGAGGGCCGGGCCGGGGGGCGGGAGGGCGGCAGGCAACTTGATGCTGAAGCGGGTGCCCTGCCCGGCGTGCGATACGAGGCTGATCGTGCCGCCATGCGCTTCGATGATGTTCTTGACCAGGGCCAGGCCCAGGCCGCTACCGGTGACTTTGGTGGTGAAGAATGGCTCGAAGATGCGCGCCTGGATGGCCGGATCGATGCCGCTCCCTTCATCCTG
>JBBSEL010000480.1:0-4394 GCA_038239755.1 Chloroflexia bacterium
TATTAGCGACACTATCCACCGTCATGTTTCCAGAATAGGCCATATCCAGATTGCGGACGCGCCCCACCGCCACCCCCGGCGTGAGCAAGGCCAGGGCCAGGGCGAACGGCAAGAGCAGCGCCAGGGTGCCGCCCAATTCGTTGGCGTGGATGCCTGCCTGGACGTTGCCGAACGAGTCGCGGGTGAGGCCCGGCAAGAGCGAGGGCAAGCGGCGTGCCCACGCCCCCGGCAAGAGGCTCGACACTTTGCCCGCGAAGTCGGCGGTGAACGGTGTCACTAGGGCCAGCGCCGCCCCCAACCCCGCCAGCCCGGCGGCGAGAGCGGATTGCGGATTGCGGATTGCAGATTGCGGAGGATCGGCGGGCTGTCGTTGAGCGGCGGAGAAGGTCCACAGGACAGCGGCTCCGATACTTATGTCAAGCCACAACCCGGCCAGCTTGGGCAGGCTCACCTGTGGGTCGGGCGAGATGATCAGCCCCACCACCGCTATCCCCAGCAGCACGCCTGCCGGGACGGCTACCCACGGCACCTCCTGCGTCCGGTGACGGGTGCCGATCTGTCCCACCCACCACGCCCCCAACCCCACCAGCACGACCCCCTGGACCAATGTCGCGTTCGCCAGGCTCAGCCCGGCCAGCCCCAGCAACGGCCAGGGGCCACGCAGGAGGGCGCGAGGTGTGAGGTTTGGGATTTGGGGTTTGAGGTGTTCCAAATGCTTAGGCAGACATCAAGGGGTGGCGCAGAGCGCGTCGAGGTTGGGGTCCTGGGGGCGGGCCGGGTCGGCGCATACGGTGGGGGCCAGAGCGTGCGCTCGGTCGCGCCAGGCGGTGACCACATCGGCAGGCGCGTTTCCCTGCCGGGCAACCCCCAGCGCGGTGGCGGCGGCGACAGCGGCGCGGCCCGGTTGCCCCGCCTCCAGCAGGTGGGTGTAGGCCGGTAGGAACGCCGCCACCGCCGCCTGGTCCTGACCCAAGACGGCCTGCGCCTGCCCCAACACCAGCCAGCCTGCCCCGTCGCCGGGGGTTAGCTCCGTGCAGATCGTGGCCGCTTCGACAGCATGGGGCAGGTCAGGCGGGGTGGTATGGTAGAGCGCCGTCGCCGCCTGGGTGCAGAAATAAGGCGCGGCCCCCGCCCGCCTCCAGGAGTCCAGCGCCAGGGCATGGGCGTTCGCCTGCTGCATCAGGCCGAGTTGCAGCAGGGACAACGGCGCGCCGGGTGCCGCCTGGACCGCCTGCCCGGCCAGATCCAGGGCGCGGGCAGCACGGCCCTGCCCCCCATTGGCGACGGATGCCAGCCGTAGCCGTTCCCCCTGCGGTCCCGGCCAGCCCGCCGCCGCACGCCACACCGGATCGGCCTGTGCCCAGGCGTGCTGCCCGAAGGCGAGGAAGCCACCGTTTGCCACCGCCGCCCCCAGCCAAAACGGGGCCAGCAGCACCCCCAGCACCAGCCCGCCCCCTCGCACCCATAACGGTATCTGCACCGCGCCGCCCCTCCTCTGCCGCCGATCCCGGCCACCTGCCCCCCATTATACCTGCTAACGCCAGAATACGCTGCCGCGCCTGTTGATCGATTAGCCATAACATAGTACAATGACCCCAGAACAAAAGATCGAACGCGGCTGTATTCCGGAAAAAGGCGGTTTGTCTAATGAAAAAGTTCAGTTCCCTGGTGCTGGCCCTGGGCGTCCTCCTGTTGGCGGCCTGCTCCGATCTGACCGTATCCAACCTTGGCCCCACGCCCACCACGGGCCAGCAAATCGTCGTCAATCCCGGCACCATCTTGCAAACGCTACCGGCCAATATGCCCCGCCCGGCTCCGGTGGTGCAGACGGTGAACGGGTGCCCGCCGGAGGGCGACGGCGGCGACCGGGCGATGAACCGCCTGAAGAACCGGGTAGATGCCGGAGGCTGGATGCGGGCCGCCCCGGCGGCGGTGCTGGCTCTCACCTGGCCGCAAGACATCGAACGCAAGCAGCGGACCAACTGGTCCGCCGAGGATACTGCCGCCATCGCCCGCTACGAGGGCCTGCCCCTGCAACTCGAAGGCTACCTGGCCGGGGCCAAATCGGAAGGCCCCGAATCGCCCAATTGCCACTCGGTCGATAATCCCGACTTCCACCTCTGGCTGGTGGATTCGCCCAACAAGACCCGCGCCGAGTCGGTGGTGGTCGAGGTGACCCCCCGCGTGCGCGCCAACCATCCCGGCTGGACCATCGACCGCCTGCGCACCCTGATGAGCACGCAGGCACGGGTACGGGTCAGCGGTTGGCTGATGATGGACGTGGAACACCCCGATCAGATCGGCAAAACCCGTGGCTCGATTTGGGAGATCCATCCGATCATCCAGATCGAAGTCGCCACCAATAACGGGTGGCAGGCGCTGGATCGCGCCACCAGTGCCGCCCCGTCCAACCCGGTGCCCACCCAGGAGGACACGTCGCCCCTGGTGTTCGACACCCCGGAGCCGGGTGTCTCTACCGCCACGCCCAATCCGCTGGGGATCGCCCAGAGCAGCGCCGATATCAAGATCACCCGGGTGTTTTATGATGGGGTCAAGACCAACGAACCGGACGAGTACGTCGAAATCGTGAATGACGGGACCAACCCCACCCGGCTGGATGACTGGAAGCTGCACGACGCGCAGAACAACACGTTCCGCTGGGACAGCTACACGATCCAGCCCGGCCAGACAATCCGCGTCTATACCAATGAGGTCCACTCCCAATGGGGCGGCTTCAGCTTCGGATCAGGCCGTGCCATCTGGAGCAACAAGGGCGATATCGCGCAGTTGCAGGATGCTGATGGGAACATCGTCTCTACATTCCGCTATGGCGACAAACGCTAGCACGCTGCCAGGCCAGCAGAGAGAGTAGGACCATGAAAAAAGGTATCTATCTACAGGCGACCATCGCCACCAACGGGCAGAGCCTGGATGCTGTGCGCGCCGCCGTGCAACAGGCGTTGGGGGGTACCCATGACGGGCTGACCAGCCAGGTCAAGCAAATCAGTGCCGGGCAGGGCGGGACGGCCCAGGCGATCCTCTATCTCGAAGGCGAACAGGCCCCGCCCGACGACTTCGCGGCGTTGACCACCGGCGTGATCCACAACGTGTGGCAAAGCACGCTAGCGAAACCCGCCACCGGCCCGGCGCTGGAACTCCGCCAACTGGTCGAGAAAGACGACTACGGCGACGAGGCTAGCAGCGATGACTCCAGTGACACCCCCGCGCCCACCCCCCTCGCGGCGGTGCCCGCTGCCGCCGTGCCGCCCGCCGTTCCTGCTGCACCGGTCGCTGCCCCCGTTGATTCGCCCATCCCGGCAACCCCGGTTACGGCACCCGCACTGCCTCCCGAAGCTTTAACGGAACACCACAACACATCTACGCCTGCCGCGCTCCCCACCGCCGAAGTCCCACCGAAGCATAGCGAGCCTACCCCCGCCGCCCCGCCGGTCCCTGCTGCCACTGAGGCCACACCCCCCGCCCCGCCCAAGGCTGAAACCGCCCCAGAATCTCATACACCTGTACCCGCTGCCAAAGCCCCGCCCGAACACAGCGCCCCGGCACCCCCCACCCCGGCCACACCGCCTACACCAAAGGCGACGGACTCCGCCCCAAATCCAGGCGCGACCCCGCACAAACCGCGCTCCAGCGGGCGGCGCAACCCGACCAAGACGCGGCGCAAGCACTAATCAGCGCCGCACATCGGAGGCAAAGAAGCAACAGAGGGATGCGCCAATGGCGCATCCCTCTGTCTTTAGTCCCTACAAGGTTAGATATATTTAGTAGCCGATGTCGCCCAGGTGCTTCTTCAGGGCGCGCAGCAACATCTCTACCTGAGCATGGTCCTGGTCCCGGATCTGCGCCCACATCTGCTTCTCGCGCGTGTCTTCGTCGTCGGACATAAACTCATCGATCCGCCACATCTCCTCTAGCTTGACGGCCAGAGCAGAAATCAGGTCGTATGTTTCATCCGACACCCCGGTCGGTTGATGTTGCGTGTCTTCCTTTGCCATAGCGCGGTAAACCTCCTTAACGTAGTACTGGTGCCTCCAGACAATCAGGCGAACAGAGGCGTATAAGCAAGTTTCGCACCCCCTATACAGCAATAGGGCGGGAAAGAAGAAATACACCGGGGGAAATAAAAAGCCCCTACCACAAAATGGTAGGGGCTAATGATAACAAAAAAGAGAGACCCGCGACGGCCTACTCTCCCAGTTCCTCGCGGAACCAGTACCATCGGCGCTGCGGCGTTTCACTGCCAGGTTCGGGATGGGACTGGGTGGACCCACCGCGCTCTTGCCACGAGTCTCTTCTTTACTGAGTTAGTTACCAACCACGATTGCCGACGTGCTTTAACGAAACCAGACTTCTCCAACAGGGTTTGTTTATCCCCA
>JBBSEL010000481.1:0-4393 GCA_038239755.1 Chloroflexia bacterium
AGCGGACCAGATAGCGTTTGCGCGGCATCGGTAGCTCCTTTTGGGTCCAGTGTACCCGCTGCCGGAGTATTTATCAAATTCTCTGTGGCTAACTACTAGGCAGCGGGTGCGACCCCGCCAATGAAGGCATCCAACGGCCTGCGGGATTAGAGGGACTGAAGCAGCCTTGCGGCTCCCATTCAATCGGCAAGGAGAGGAATCATGAAATTTCTGCTCACTTCGGGTGGCATCAAGAACGACAGCATTCGCAACGCTCTGGTTGATCTGCTGGGCAAACCCATTGCTGAATCTACGGCGTTGTTTATTCCCACAGCAGCGCACGCGCTACCTCGCGGACCCTTGGCGGTCTGGCGGTCGACATGCGACTGGCTAGACCTGGACTGGAAAGAGTTCGGAGTGCTGGAGCTCACCGCACTGCCCAGCATTTGGGAGGTGGCGATCCCCTGTATCTGTGCTACTGGATGCAGCAGTCCGGACTGGCGGATCTTTTGCCGTCGCTGCGCGAGACGGTCTATGTGGGACTGAGCGCCGGGAGCATGGTGATGGCCCCCCACATCGGGGAGGACTTCGTCCGCTGGAAGCCGCCCACCGGTGGCGATAGAACGCTGGGACTGGTTGATTTTGCGATGTGTCCGCACCTGGATCACCCCGCTTTGCCGGACAACTCCATGGCCGACGCTGAAAGATGGGCCGCCGGCCTAACGGTGCCGGGGTACGCGATTGACGATCAGACCGCCCTCAAAGTGATCGACGGCGCCGTCGAAGTGGTCTCCGAAGGCCATTGGAAATTGTTTACGCCCTAAACTCGAGTTTGTACAATTTTACCCATCGGAAACGACTGCACCGCAGGAGCCGTGTGCCTGACCGCTAGTAAGGGGCCGCCACGCCGCTGAGCCAGCCCTAGAGGGGGGACGCAACCACGCCGACGAAGGCCGCAACGGCGGGGGTGGACGGGCGTTGGCCGACCGCTTATTTAGCCCGATTCAGCGGCCCCGCCGCCCTGGCCGAAGGAGTTGCACATGGAAGAAGATCGCCCTTATGCAGATACGCATCTGTTCACCGTGCGCATGTGGGCAGAACACATTGGCGACCCCGCCGCGCCGCGCCGCAACTGGACTGGCGCGGGAAGGTGTGCCACGTCGCCAGCGGCGGCACCGGCTACTTCCGCGATTGGGCCGCCTTCATCGCCCTGTTGCAAGAGCTGCCCAACGATGTGGTTGGCAGTTCGCCCGCGAACGTGGCGGCAGCATCGCGTGCTATGGCAATGCCCCTTGTCGGCGGGTGATCCCGCAGCCGCAGCCCGGCGGCGGACGGGATGACCTGGGCCTAATCACCTGCTTGCGGGGAACCGTAGCCGAAGGGGTGGTTCCATCTGGAACCACCCCTTCGGCTTGTCTGGTCGCCCAAGGATCGCATAAGTTCGATTATGTGATCCTTGGGTGAGGATCAGTGTTATAGCGCGAAGTGGTGTTCTTTGCGGGCTATTCGCGGCGGCCCCTTGCCTACCCTTGGGGCGCGGCAAGCTACCGGGCGCAGACCGCGCTGCAATAGGTTTTGTGGAAGAAGCCGAAGCGGGTGCGGACGATGGCGCAGCGGCCACAGACTTGCCGCCCACAACGGTCGCAGGGGATCAGTTGGGCCGGGGGGAGCACCGCGCCACAGCCGGGGCAGAACGCCGTACCCGGCAGCGTGGACGTGGTCACGTAGAGGGTCGCGCCGGGTGGGGCGGCGGGATCGAGGGGCACCTGCCAGGCTTCCAGGCGATAGGGCCGCCCGCGCAGTTCGATGGTCAGCACCCAGCGTGGCACATAGGCCAGGGTCGTTTCGTCCAGGGTGACGTGCTTCTTGAGCAGCTTGCAGTTTTTGGTGTAACGCTGGCCGTTTTTGCCGCTGTAGGCGACGGTGCGCGAGAACAGGGTGATCAGTTGGGCGGTCGCGTTATCGGCCAGCTTGCGCCGGGGCAGCTTGAACGGCACCTGGGGCGGGGGCGTGGGACCGCTGGCCGCGAGGGCCGTCTCCAGTGGTTGCAACCTGGCTTGGTGCGCGGCGACAAAGCGGCCCAATGGCAAATCCAGCGCCTTGCCTGTCACCCCGTCCAGTAGCAGCGTCCCTTTTTCGGCCAAGGTGTAGATCGGCAGGTTCGTGCTGGTCTCGAACAGCGCCGCCACCTGGTAGGGCAGCAGCGCCACCGGAGCCAGATCGCACCCCGCGCTGGTGATCGGCACCGGCTCGACGGGCGGCATATTCGCCAGCGCGCCGTGCAGCCACGCGGCGACCTCGGCTTCCAGCAACGGGCGGGATAGCGGCGGGAAGGCATGGAGGGCGAGACCGGCGGCGGGTGGGTCGTCGTCGGAGGCTTGGGTCACGCGGGCGCGGCGGGTCAGGGTCGTCTGCACCCGGATCAGCGCCTGTTGCACCTCCAGCGCGCTGGGCCGGTCGGCAGGGTCCTCGGCCAGCATCCGCCGCACCAGGGCATCGAGCGAGGGCGGCGCGTCGGGTCGCAGGGTGCGCAGCGGCGGGAAGGTGCCCAGCCGCTTCAGCGTATCCAGGTTCAGCGGGTCCCCGGCCTGGAAGGCATCACGGGGGTCGCGCCCGGTCAGCAGGTGGTGGATCGTCGCCCCCAGTGCGTAGACATCAGAGCGCGGCTCGGCCCCCAGCATCCACTGTTCCAGCGGTGTGTAGCCCGCCGTCCCGGCGGCGGTGGTGTGGCGGGCGGCGGTGATCGGCCCGCTGGTCGAGGCCAGCGCCTTCGCCAGCCCAAAATCGACCAGCTTGACCCGGCCCTGGCTCGTCACGATGATGTTGGCGGGCTTCACATCGCGGTGGATCACCGGCTCCGGCTGCTGGGCGTGGAGTGTTGCCAGGATCTCGGCCACTGCCCCGGCATAGCGCACCACCTCGTCCACCGGCAGCGGTCCCCCGGCCCGGCGCAGCCGATCCTCCAGCGTCTCCCCATCGATATACTGCATCACCAGATAATGGCGGCTGCCGTCGCTGAAGAAGTCGTAGGTCTGGGGCAGGCCCCCCTCTTCGGTGGAGAGGCGGGCCAGGATGAGGGCTTCGCGCTGGAAATCGGCTTCGGCCTGGCGGCGTTCGGCGCTGCTGGCGAAAGTACTCAGCGCCTCCTTGACCACGCACTGGCGGCCCAGGCGGCTATCCTCGGCCAGGTAGACCGCGCCTCCCCCACCCTGCCCCAGCAGCCGCACGATGGTGTAACGCCCGGCCTGTAAGCGGCTGCCCCGCGCCAGCACTGCCCCGCCGTGCGCCGTCATCCGCGAGCCACAGACCGTGCAAAAATTGGCACCGGGGCGCACCGCCGCGCCACAGAGGGCGCAGCGCGGCACCGGCACGGCAGGAGGAGCAGCAGCAGGCAAAGTCATGCCGGGGGCACCCCGTCGCTAGCGCACGCCCAGGAGCCGGGCAAAGACTCCGCGTCGTTTGGTGGTACCGGGCGGGGCCGCGAGGACGGGCGGCTCCGTCGTCGGCTGGAGTGCGTTGGGAGTGGTGAAGTTCTCGCCACAGCGCGGGCACCACAGGTCATCGGCCAGCACTTCGCGGCCACAGGTGGGGCAATAGAGCTTCGCCGCCACCTGGGGGCGCGGGCGCTGGGCACCGACGGCCATCCACTCGGCCAGCGGAGGAGCCGATGGGTTGCCCACTTGCGTGACGGTGGTCGGCGCGGCGGGGGCCGGGGCCGGTGGGGCGGATGCCAGATCGGCGGCGGGTGCGACCTCAGCGGGCGGCGGGGTCGCGCCCTGGCGTGCCGGAAGCACATCCTTGTCCGGCTCCGGTTGCCAGCGCCGGTAATCGGGGTCGAGTTGGAGGAAGATCGCGTCGCCCAGCTTCGCCAGGTTGCCCAGTTGGTTGAGGTCCACCGACAGGATCTCGCCGCGCACGAGGAGGTTGCGCAGCCGGGTGATATCGGTCAGGAACAGCGCATCGGCGGGCAGCACCAGCCGGGGATACTGGTTGCGCAGGTAGACCAGCATATCGCGCCAGTCTGCCTCCTGGTCCTGATCCACCGGGGCAGTGGCGCGGGCCATCGGCATCTGGGCGCGGATGAGCCGTTCTAGCCCGCTGTGCAGCCGGATCAGGGCCAGGGTCAGCAACGACTCATAGAGCCGGGCGTGTCCGTAGACGCGCTGGGGCGATAGGAGCCGGGCGAAGTTGACCCCATAATAGAGCAGGCGCTGGCCGTCGCGGAAGATGGCGCGGGTCACCGGGGCTTCATCATCGGCAGGCGCAGGGGGAGGCGGCGCGGCAGGCTGGGCTGCGGCAGCCGTCATCGGCGCGACGCGGAGGGTGTTGCTGTCTCCCATTGTGCTCCGTGGTTGCTCGGCTCCTGGCGGGCCAATCGGCTGCACGATGCGCGGCGGCTCGTGCTGCACGGTGC
>JBBSEL010000482.1:0-4393 GCA_038239755.1 Chloroflexia bacterium
GGACTTTTAATCAGAGAGTGCTGGGTTCGAATCCCAGCGGGCTCACCCTAAAAGGTCTTGTTGCAGGCTGAAATTGGCTGTTACCCGGCAGTTAAAACCCCACCGTCTGCCGATCATGTAGCCAAATCTGTAGCCTTCGCCCGTCACCCCACCACACTCACGGCAGGCGATATAATCAGGGGGTAATAACAATATCGGTGCTCCGTCCTACGAATGCGCCCGCCCCTCCCCGTCTCGACCACTGGCCCGACCTGCTCCCAGACCGCCCGGTCTGGAATGGCGGATCGTTGCGCGTCAAAGTGAGCGCTGCTGAGCCTCGAGGGTGCGGAACTAGCCGGGGCCCACCGGTGACTGGAGGGGTTGAAGATGGGTGATTATTGCCCCCAGCGGGCGTAGCGGCCTTGCGTTCCAGCGCGGCAGCTACCGCGCTCAAAGACTTGCCACCCCAGGTGGACGGCGACATGCGGGTGCAAACGGCGCTGGCGCTCTGGCAGATCGAGCAGTGTCCCCCTCGGTGCCCGCCCTGATCGCGGTGTTGCACAACGCTCCGTGGCGGGGTGTGCGCCTGAATGCGGCCCGAGCGCTCCGCGACGTCCGTACACCTCAAACCGTGGCTGCCCTCTGGCGTGCCCTGAGGGATCCCGAAGACCTGGTGCGATTCTATGCTCCCGACTCGTTGCTAGCGATCCACGGCCTGGGAGACGGGGACGCGCCCAACGATCTGACCATCGCGGTGATGGCGGACGATCCCAAAGAGCGCCGCCGGGCGATAGCGGCCCTCAAGCAGCGGATTACCGCCGAGGGCACCTCGGTCGAGTAGCCAGGCAAGGTCGCCTCGCTGCGGTCAGCCTGCGGCGAGGCGGACCGGTTGGCCGCTGGAGGCCGAGGCATAAGCGGCGTGCGCCACCTGGAGCGTGCGGTAGCCATCCTGCCCACTGATGTGCGGTGGGCGCTCCTCGCGAATCGCCGCGACAAACTCCTCCAGCATCGCCCGATCGGCATCCGATCCCCAGTGCGCCCAAGTGGTGCGCCCGTGGACCTGGCTATAGACGGTCAGGTTCTGCTTGAAGGCATCAACCCGCACGGCTCCGCGCTCGCTGACCAACTCGAAGGTCAGGCCGCCCCAGGTGGGATAGACGTCCGGCCTGCTCCAGCTACAATCGATGCTGGCAAACACGCCGTTGGCGAAGGTGAGCATGAGCAGGCCGCCCGTCTCCACCGTGACCTCGGCGGCGTGAAAGATCCGGTTGGTCTGCGCGTAGACCTCGACCACTTCGCTGGCGAGATACCAGCGCAGGATGTCCACCAGATGGACGGTATGGTCCATAATCGCCCCGCCCCCGGCCAGTTCCGGATCCACGAACCAGGCCCGGTGCCGCGCCGGGAGTTGCCCCTGGTTGGTAGCGTTGCAGCAGTAGATCCGCCCCAGGTCGCCCGCGTCCAGCCGGGTCTTGAGTTCGGTCACCGGCGCGCTGAAGCGCATGGGGAAGGCGGTCATCAGCGTGACCCCGGCGCGGGTGCAGGCGGCGATCATCGCCTCGGCATCGGCCAGCGTGGTCGCCAGTGGCTTTTCGCACAGCACATGAACCCCGGCAGCGGCGGCCATCTCCACCAGCGGGCGGTGCTTGCTGTTCTCTGAGCAGACCACCACGGCGGCGGGCCGCGCGGCCAGCAGCGCCTCGTAGGAGGGGAACAGCGGCGCGTCGAATTGGGTGGCGTAGTGCTGCCCTCGTGCCAGGTCTTCATCGGCCAGGCCGATCATTTCTACGCCGGGTATGGCCCGCAGGTGCTGGATATAGGCCTCGGCGTGGAGGTGGGCGAAGCTCAGGATGCCGATCTTCATCGTTGCACCTCCGGCAGGGGCGAAAGCGGGACGGGCTGGCCGGTGCGCGCCGACTCGACAGCCGCCAGCGCGATCTGCACCGCTGCTAGTCCGTCAGCGGCGCTCACCCGCACTGGCGCATCGTCAGCCAGCGCTGCGTAAAACTCTTTGATCTCGGTAGTGTAGGGGCTTTCCAGCACCGGGCTGCTCGGCAGGCCGACATAGGCCGAGTCGCCGCCGGTATTGAGCAGCAGATCGATGGGCGCGGTGGCCGCCGAGTCGAACTCGATCAGCCCGCCGTCGCCCGCGATCTCCAGGGCGGTGCGGAACGTCGTCGGGGGGTAGGCCCAGGATCCGGCCACATGGGACAACGCACCGCTCCGGTGCCGCAGGATCGCCAGGCCGTAATCCACCGGCGCGTCCGGTGCCTGGCTGCCGATGCTGCGAGCGAACACGCTTTCGACCTCCCCGGCCACCCAGCGCGCAACATCAAAATCGTGGATCATCAGGTCCAGCAGGAGGCCGCCCGATTTCGTCTCGTCGCGGAACCAGTCGTCCTGAGGCCGTTGGGGCCGGGCGCTGCCCCGCGTCAGCCGCAGCACCCCCGGCTGCCCGATCTGCCCGTCGGCCACCAGCGACCGGGCCAACGCATATTCGGGGAAGAAGCGGACCACATGGGCGACCAGCAGCCGCACCCCCGCCGCCCGGCAGCCGGCGATCATCGCCTGCCCCTGGGCGACGGTGCGGGCCAGCGGCTTCTCGCAGATGATATGCTTGCCTGCTGCCGCCGCCGCCAGCACCATCTCGGCGTGGAGATGGGTGGGCGTGCAGATATCGACCACGTCCACGTCGGGCAGAATCGCCGCCAGGGTGGGATAGATGCGCAGCCTATATTGGGCGGCCAGCCCTGCCGCGGCATCCGCGGACGCCGCGACCACGCCGACGAGGTGCGCCGGGGTCGCGGCCCAGGCGGCGGCGTGAGTGCTGCCCATAAACCCTGTGCCAATCAGACCAACCCGCATATTCCCTCCTTGTCCCGGTTGTTATTTGATCGCCCCTGACGTGATCCCGCGCAGGATTTGCCGGGAGAAGATCACGTAGAGGATCAGGACCGGCACCATCGCCAGGGTCAGCGAGGCCAGCACCGCGTTCCAGTCGCTGACAAACTGCCCCAGGAATTGCTGCACCCCCAGCGTGACCGTGGCGGTGCTATCGCTGGGCGCGACGATCAGCGGGAACCAGAGATCGTTCCAGATCGGGATCATGGTGAAGACGCCGATCACGCCGATGGCCGGGCGCACCAGCGGCAAGACCAGCCAGAAAATCTGATACTCGCTGGCCCCGTCTACCCGTGCCGCCTGCTTGAGTTCGCTTGGCACCTGCAACATAAACTGGCGCAGGATAAAGATCGCCAGGGGCAACCCCTGGGCGATGTAGATCAGAATCAACGCCAGGAGCGTGTTCGCCAGGTTGAGGCCGACGATCAGCCGCAAGAGGCTGACCGTGCCCAGCCGGATCGGGATCATGATCCCCAGCGACAGGTACAGCCCCAGCAGCGCGTTGCCGCGAAAGCGGTACTCCGACAGGGCGAAGGCGGCCATCGCCCCGGTCAGCACGATAAAGAACAGCGCCACCCCGGTCACGATAAAGCTGTTCAGGAAGTAGTGCCCAAAACTGGCGCGGGCGAAGACGGTCGCATAGCCGACGAGGTCGAACGTCGTCGGCGTCGGCGGGGCGTAGGGCACGCTGAAGATCGCCTCGCGGCTCTTGAACGAGTTGAGCACCACCAGCACCACCGGGAACAGGGCGATTACCGTATAGGTCAGCAGGATCACATGCGGGATCACCCGCTCGGCCAGCCCCGCCCCGCCGCCCATCCTCACGGCCCGCCCCGCCGGTTCCTGGCGCACTTCGCTGAGTTCCATGCCCTTTATCCTCTCTACACAGGGGTGTTCATTCTCTGGGGTAGGGGCGGACCCACGTGTCCGCCTTGCCAGCGCGGGCTGACGTGTTGAGAATGAACAAGCCCGATCCTCGCTATAGCTCGTAGGTTTGTATGCGGCGCTGCCAGGCAAAGAAGAAGAGTACGCCGGTCAGGATGATCAAAAACATCATGGTCGAGACGGTCGCGCCCATCGTCGGGCTGCCCAGTTGCAACTGGAACCCAAAAAAGGTGCGATAGAAATAGGTGCCCAGCAGGTCGGTGGCGAAGTTGGGACCGGCCTGCGCCCCTTTCACCGTGTAGACCAGGTCGAAGGCGTTGAAATTGCCGACGAAGGTCAGGATGGTGACGATGCCCACCGTCGGCAGGATCAGCGGGAACCGGATCCGCCAGAAGACCGCCCACGGGCTAGCCCCATCCACGCGGGCCGCTTCGGTCAATTCTTCAGGGATGCCGATCAGGGCGGCGTAGAAAAGCATCATCGGGATGCCGATGAACTGCCAGACCGAGATCAGCGAGAGGGTGATCAGCGCGGTCTCCGGCAAGCCCAGCCAGGGCTTGAACAGGTCGCCCAGGCCGACACCGCGCAACAGCCCCCCGGCGATGCCCCATAGCGGGTTCAGGATCAA
>JBBSEL010000483.1:0-4392 GCA_038239755.1 Chloroflexia bacterium
CCAGACGCTCTTGCGCACCAGTTCATCGGCCAGCTCCAGGAGGTGGCGCGCCGCGGGCTGGGCCTGCGCTTCGCTCAGGATGGTCGCCAGCCGCTCCTTCAGTCGGGCCACCCGCTCGCGCTGGTCGTGGATCGCGGCTTCATCCAGCTGCACGGCGCGCAGGATCGCGTCCGCGAGGTCGCGGCCCACGGCGGGGGCCAGTTGCGCGAGCAGCCCCTCGGCCCCCTGCCGCTGCTGGTCCAGCGCCAGGCGAAAGCCCAGCCCGAACTCGGCGTTGTCCTCGAACAGCGAATTAGCCCAGGCCGGGCCGCGTCCGGCGGCGTTGGCGGTCCACGGCGTGGTGGGCAGGTTCCCGCCGTAGATGGACGAGCAGCCCGTGGCGTTCGCCACCACCAGCCGGTCGCCGAACAACTGGCTGAGGAGCTTAATATAGGGGGTTTCGCCGCAGCCGGAGCAGGCCCCGGAGAACTCGAACAGCGGCTGCTGGACCTGCTGCTGGCGGATGTTGGACACCTTGATCCGCTGCCGATCCAGCTCCGGGATGGTCAGGAAGAAGTCCCAGTTGGCGCGCTCGTGCTCGCGCAGCGGCGGCTGCGGTTCCATGTTGATCGCCTTGTGCCGGGCCTCGGACTTGCTGCGCACCGGGCAGACATCCACGCACAGCGCACAGCCGGTGCAGTCCTCGGCGGCGACCTGGATCGTATATTGCAAGTCCTGCCACTCGCGGTCGCGGGCGGCCACCGCCTTGAAGGTCGGCGGCGCCCCGGTCAGAGCGTCCGGCTCGTAGGCCTTGATGCGGATGACGCCGTGCGGGCAGACCATCGCGCATTTGCCGCACTGGATGCAGATGTCGGGGTCCCAGACCGGGATCTCCTGGGCCAGGTTGCGCTTTTCCCATTGCGCTGTGCCGGTCGGATAGGTCCCGTCCACCGGGAGCGCGCTCACCGGCAGGCTGTCGCCCTGCCCGGCGATGATCGGGGCGAGCACGCGCTGGACGAACGGCAGCGCGGCGGCGGGCACCGGCGGGAGTAATTCCACCCGGCTAGTGGCCGTGTTCGGCACATGCACCTCGTGCAGATGGGCCAGGGTGTGATCAACCGCGCGCAGGTTCATGGCGACCACCTCGTCGCCCTTTTTGCCGTAGGTCTTCTTAATGGACGCCTGGATCGCGGTCAGCGCCTCCGCCGCCGGGAGGACGCCGGAGATGGCGAAGAAACACACCTGCATGACGGTGTTGATCTGCCGGCGCATCCCGCTCTCGCCCGCCACCTGGTAGGCGTCTATGACGTAGAAGCGGACGTGTTTGGCGATCAGCGCCTCTTGCACCGGGCGCGGCAGGTGATCCCAGACCTGCTCCGGCCCGTGGTGGGTATTGAGCAGGAATGTGCCGCCGGGCCGGATGTGTTCGAGCATATCGAAGCGATCCAGAAAGCCCGGTTGGTGGCAACCGACGAAGTGCGCCTGGTCCACTAAATAAGGCGCATGGATCGGGCGGGGGCCGAAGCGCAGGTGGGAGACCGTCATCGCCCCCGATTTCTTCGAGTCGTAGACGAAATAGCCCTGCGCGTACTGCTCCGTCTCTTCGCCGATGATCTTAATGGTGTTCTTATTAGCCCCCACCGTGCCGTCGGACCCCAGGCCGTAGAAGATAGCCCGCACGACATCGTCCGGCTCGATGGCGAAAGCCGGATCGTAAGAGAGGCTGGTGTGCGTCACATCGTCGTTAATGCCGACGGTGAAGTGATTGCGGGGCGTGGGCGCGGCCAGGTTGTCGAATACGGCCTTCACCATGGCCGGCGTGAATTCTTTGGAGGCCAGACCGTAGCGCCCGCCGACGATCACCGGCAAGGGCCCAGAGGGCACCCCCGGTCCGCGGGCGACGCCGCGCCCTTCATAGAGTGCGGTCACACAGTCGAGGTAGAGCGGTTCGCCAGCGCTGCCCGGCTCTTTCGTGCGATCCAGCACGGCGATGGCCTGGACGGTGGTGGGCAGCGCCGCCAGCAGCCGCCCGGCGTCGAATGGGCGATAGAGCCGCACGGTGACCACCCCGACCTTGGCGCCCTGGGCGTTGAGATAGTCCGCCGTCTCCTGGGCGGTCTCCGCGCCCGACCCCATGACGATGATCACCCGCTCGGCATCCGGCGCGCCGTGATACTCGAACAGGTGGTACTGCCGGCCCACCTGGGCGGCGAAACGGTCCATCGCCGCTTGCACAATATCCGGGCAGGCGGCATACGTCGGATTAGCGGCCTCGCGGGCCTGGAAGAACACGTCGGGGTTCTGGGCCGTGCCGCGCAGCACCGGATGGTCGGGCGATAGGGCGCGAGCATGGTGGGCCTGGATCGCGTCCTCGTCTAGCAGCGCCCGCAGATCCGCGTCGTCCAGCAACTCCAGCTTGTTAATCTCGTGCGAGGTGCGGAAGCCGTCGAAGAAGTGGATGAAGGGGATGCGGCTGGTCAGGCTGGCGGCCTGGGCGATCAGCGCGAAGTCGTGAGCCTCTTGCACCGAGGCGGCGCAGAGCATGCCCCAGCCGGTCGCCCGCGCGGCCATCACATCACTATGATCGCCGAAGATGGACAGGGCCTGTGTAGCCAGGGCGCGGGCCGCCACGTGAAAGACGGTAGGGGTCAGCTCCCCGGCGATCTTGTACATATTAGGGATCATGAGCAACAGGCCCTGCGATGCGGTGAATGTGGTCGCCAGGGTGCCCGTCTGCAAGGCCCCATGCACAGCCCCGGCGGCCCCGGCCTCGCTTTGCATCTCCACCACGCTGGGCACCGTCCCCCACAGGTTCGGTTGGCCCTCGGCGGCCCAGGCATCGCTCCACTCGCCCATCGGCGTGGCCGGCGTGATCGGATAGAGCACGATCACTTCGTTCAGGCGATAAGCCACACGGGCTACCGCTTCGTTGGCATCAATCGTGGTCAAGGTTCGCGTCATGCTAATCGACCTCTCGCTTAACGGCACAGCCCGCTGTGCCCTGCAGTCCTTATATCTCGTCCCTTGTCCCGCGACCCTCGTTCCTCGTCATAGCAGGCAGCGCTGTCGGGCCGCGGCGCGTCATTCCGCGCGGAACGCGGGGGAGCCTGTGGCGATCAGCGCCGCGGCCCGCTGGCGGACGCTCTTGCTGTACAGGGCGGCCAGAATATTTCAAAGTCGGTCCCGACTAAGCAGCGCGCACCCGAACGAGAAGCAGCCCCAGGCTGATCAGCAGCAGGGCGGCCAGCAGCAGGGCGGCCAGCAGCGGCGCGCTCGTCCAAACCAGCCCCGCGCTGTTCCCGGTCGTCGGTAGCCCAGATGCGCCCCCGGTCATGCTGCCGGGGCCGCCCATATTACCACCTGCTGGGGTCCCAACGGCGTTCAGGGTCGTAATGTCCCCACAGGCCGTGTAGGTCGTGATCGCGGCCGGGGACTCGTGCAGGTTGATCGCGTAGCGGCTCGCCAGCAGCACAGCCAACGCGATCGGCACCGTCGTGTCGGACTGCCCGTTGGTCACGGGGTTCAGCGGGAAGGCTGGCGCGGGGTCGAGCGTGGCGCATGTGCCCTGGTGGATGTGCGCCGGGTGATTGTGTTCCATCGGCATGGCCCCGCCCATCTGAATCACGACCCGCACCTGGTTCGGGCCTACCTCAGTCAGGGTGGCCGTGCCGAAGTCCCCGGACCCTTGCAACTCGTTCAATTTGATCGTCACCGATTGGCTTTGGGCGGCGGCGGAGCCCAGCGAAAGCGCGACTAGGGCGACGACGAAGAGCATGCGCGTAGTGAACTTCTTCATGTAAATGATACCTCCGCTACCTGCTTTGCAAGGGTCTAATCACGTTAGGTGGGATGCGGGCCCGGGCCCGTAGGGGAGCGTGTAGCTGCGTGGCCCTGGCCTCGCTACCCACCCCGAAACGGACCAGGAAGCAATCCGCCTGCGTCCGAACCGGGAGAGATTAATGGTCGGCCCCGCCTATCATCCGCTGCATCATCGTGCGCATCGGCGCAGCCAGGTCGCGGGTGCTATCCGCTCCGTACCAGGTCTTCAGGTCGCCCTCCATCTCGGTAATCTCGGCGGACTGCCCGCTGATAATGGCGCGAGCAAGCGGCTTCAATTCCTCGTGCTGGGCATGCACAAGCGCATCCTGGGCCATGTCAATCGCCAACTGATGGTGCGGGATCATCATCCGCAAGAACATCCGGTCGGCCACGGCGCCATCCGCCATCATCCCGCCACCCATCATGCCGTTGTAAGGCGCCAGCGGGCTCGTCGCGGTCAGCACCCCCCTACCCATCATCCCGCCGCCCATCATCCCGCCGCTCATCATGCCCAAGCTGGTGGGGTCCAGCGGGGGCACGGCGGCATACCACTGCCCCCGCCAGGCGCGCAGCTGGTCCATCTGCTGCTACTGA
>JBBSEL010000484.1:0-4384 GCA_038239755.1 Chloroflexia bacterium
CCGGGGTTTTTATACAAGGGGGGCCCTTTGTTGACCGGGCGGGGCGGGGGTTTGGGGGCCGGGTTGGGGGGGGCCCGGACTGGGGTTTGGGGGGGGGGGGGGGGGGGGGCGCCCCCCCGGGGGGGGGGGTCGCCCCCCCACCCCAACTTTGCATAACTACTAAATTGGTGCCTCCTAAACATTGCGACTTGACGTAATATATGCTACAATGCCGCTCAGAGGGGTCGCTGGTGAGGCGGCCCGCCAATTGTGATGCGTAGGTAGGAGCAGCGGGCATGAGTGACACGGTGGGAGCGTCCACAGGCACCGGCTGGACCGCCAATCCGAACCAGGCGGGTGCCCAACATCAAGCGATTTACCAGAGCCGCCCGATCTATCAGGCGGCGGGGGCACGCCGGGCACCGGCCCTGGATGCCGCGAACACGCCGAGCGACGTGTATATTGCCTCGTACAGCGACGGGCAATATGCCGTCGGCGTGGTGGCGCGGGGGCGGCCCGACTCCTTTTTCGGCGGGCTGGCCGCCCAGGAACTGGGCCAGGTACTACGCGACTGGCTCTGGAGCCGCCGGGCCAACCCCCCGACCGAGCGCGAGTTTAGCGCCCAGCTCTCCAGCCAGCAAGCGCCGATTGCCGATCAGGTCCAGCAGCAGGCGCTTAGCGACCTGATGAGCCGGGGCGGCTCCGCCGATCTGTTGCGGCGGCGGGATCAGGTGGGATCGCAGGTGGGGGTGGGGCTGTATGTGCTGGCCCTCGATGGCCGGGTGACGTTCTACCTGCTGGGCGACTTGCGGGCACAGGTCTATTTTGCCGATCAGAACGCCGCGCCTGCCCTCTACACCGGCGGCCCCCAGGCCTACTGGAGCAGCCTCAGCGGGGTCACCGGCAGCCCCGTGTGGCACACCGTCAGCCCGGCGCAGGGCGTTGGCCTGATCCTGGCCGACCTGCCGGGCGAGTGGGGGGGCGACTTCCGCCTGCTCTACCAGCCCCAGCCGTTCAGCCTGGCGGCAGCCGCCGCCCCGGCGACCGCGTCGGTGGGCTACGCCGTCGCCATGATCGATCCGCAGGCGTTGGGTGCCGAGCCGGTAGAACGCGGTACGCCCCGCGACACCCGGCTGATTCCCCTGGATCCCCCGGCCCAGCCGCCCGTGGCGGTGAACGCCCAGGATCCACTCCACTTCCGCCCGCGCACGGTCCTGCCCCCGCCCGGCACGGTGGGCCGCTTACCCGCCCCACCCGCAGAGGATGCGGATATCTTTGGCGCGCCACACTCGGCAGCAGCCGCATCCCGTTATGCCCCGGAGGATGACAGTATGGAAGGCTATGACGCGGGTCTCGATAGCTTGTCTGACATTGGCGCGGAGGAGGATGAAATGAATCGTTCCGAGGGGGATCGCCCGCAGTACCAGCAGCCCACCGCGGCCCGCCGCCCGGCTGCTGCCTCACCGCTGTCGGGGATGCTGATGGGCAACACGCGGCTGGTGGTCGGCGGGGCAGCGGCCTTGCTGGGGCTGATCCTTGTCTGCCTGGCGGTGGCGTTGCTCTTGCCCAAGGCTGGCGGGGGCACAGCGGGGGCTGGCACGGCCACCCCGGTCGGCGCGGCCTGCTTCCAACCCTCTAACGCCTGCATCCAGGGCCGCATCCGGCAGGTATGGGACAGCGACGGCGGCCTGGCCGTCTTCGGCAAGCCCCTCGCGCCGGTGCGCCAGTCGGGCACCGGCACAGCGGCCATCCAGGTGCAAGATTTCGAGCGCTTCCGCTTCGAGATCCACAGCGCCAACAAGCCGCCCTATGATATCCTCTTCGCCAACCTGGGGGCCGAGCGCTTCCACGCCACCGGCGGCAAGGATGCCCCCGCGACCAAGTCGGACGCGCCCGGCTGCAAGTGGTTCGAGGACGTGCAGCACAACGTCTGCGGCGACTTCCTGACCTTCTGGACGACGCATGGGCGGACCCTGGGCGCGGGGGGCAACCCCGAAGCGGCCTCGCTGGCCCTGTTCGGCCCGCCGCTCAACGAGGCGACCCCGACCACGGTGAACGGCCAGCAAATCACCATCCAGTGGTTCCAGAAAGCCCGCTTTGAATTGCACCCCGACGCCCCGCCCGAATTCCGCGTCCAACTCGGCCTGATCGGCGTCGAGTCAGCTCCCAACGGCGGACGGTAGACGAGGTACGAAGTTTGAGGTTTGAGGTTTGAGGTTTGAGGTACGAGGTACGAGGTACGAAGTACATCACGCTTCACGCTTCACGCATCACGTTTCACGTTTCACGTTTCACGTTTCACGCATGAGGCCGTAGATGGGAAACGAATTTCTGGCGATGGGCCAGCAGTTGGTCGCAAGCCAACCGTTTAGCGAGTTGCTGGGCACGCGGTTGGTTGCCTTTGTGCCGGGGCAGGTGACAGTGGCGCTCACGGTCGGGCCGCAGCACACCGAGCAAGAGGGCCGGGTCCACGAGGGCGTGATCAGCGTTCTGGCGAATATGGGCCTGATCTTTGCCGGGGGATCGGCGCTGGGGATGCCGGTGGTGACCGCCGAATACAAGATCAACTACGTGCGCCCGGCGCAGGGGGCCGAACTGCTGGCGCGGGCCAACGCCGTGGCAACGGCGGGGCAGCAGGCGGTTTGCCATTGCGAGATCGTGGTCAGCGGGGACGGGCCAGAAGTGCTGGTCGCAGTAGCCCAGGGCACGATCATCGGGCGCAGCGCCGCCGGGATCTGACGGGCGCGGCCCGGTGCCGCGTTCGCCCGCTGTCGCCCGTGGCATCCAGCGATGTTTACAAAGGTCAGAAGCGCGAAGCCGGTAACAGCAGCCGCTGTTTTTACCGGCTTTCTTCGTTTAGCCCGGTGGGGCGGTTATGCAAGGAGGTGTGGGTGATGGATGAGCGATTTCCGCTGGCCCTGTCCTATGATGATGTGCTGCTGGTGCCGCAGCGCAGCGGGGTACGGTCGCGCAAAGAGGTGGACGTGCGCACCCGGCTGTCACGCCATCTCAACCTGGTGATCCCCATCGTCAGCGCCAACATGGACACCGTGACCGAAAGCACGATGGCGATAGCGATGGCGCGAGCGGGCGGCATCGGCATCATCCACCGTTTCTTGCCTATCGAACGCGAGGCGGAGGAGGTGCGCCGGGTCAAGCGGGCCGAGAACTTCGTCATCGCCGACCCCTACTCCTGCGAACCGGACATGACCATCGCCGAGGCGGTGCGGTTGATGGACGATCAGGATGTCGGCACGTTGACCGTCGTGGACGCTGACGGTCGGCTGGTGGGGCTGATCGCCACCCGCGATGTGCAGTTTGTGCGTAACCGGGAGCGGCCCGTGCGCGAGGTGATGACCCCGGTAGCCCGGTTGGTCACCGCCCCGCCCGATGTGTCGCTGGAAGCGGCGCGGGAGATCCTGGCCGAGCACAAGATCGAGAAGCTGCCGGTGGTAGACCGCGCCGGGCGGCTGGCCGGGCTGATCACCGCCCGCGACCTCTTGCGGGCCAGCGAGAACCCTCGCGCCAGCAAGGACCAGGACGGGCACCTGTTGGTGGGGGCGGCTATCGGCGTCAGCGGCGACCACCTGGAACGCGCCGAAGCCTTGCTGGATGCCGGGGCCGACGTGCTGGTGATCGATATCGCCCACGGCCATAGTGACGCGGTGCTGGACGTGTGCGCCGCCTTGCGGGCACGCTGGCCTCAGGTGGAACTGATCGCGGGCAACGTCGCCACCGCAGAAGGTACCCAGGACTTGATCGATGCCGGGGTGGACGCGGTGAAGGTGGGGGTGGGGCCGGGGTCGGCCTGCACCACCCGCGTGGTGGCCGGATCGGGCGTGCCGCAGTTGACGGCGGTGCTGGAATGTGCCGCCGTGGCCCAGGCCGCCGGGGTGCCGATCATCGCGGATGGCGGGGTCAAGGCGTCGGGCGACGTGGCGAAGGCGCTGGCGGCGGGGGCATCGAGCGTGATGATCGGCGGGCTGCTGGCCGGGACCGATGAAAGCCCCGGTCGCCCGGTCACGCGCCGGGGTCGCCGCTACAAGCACTATCGCGGCATGGCCTCACTGGCCGCCACCGTGGCCCGGCGCAAGCGCGAAAAGAGCGACCTGGACATGGAGGACGAGTGGATCAGCGACGTGGTGCCGGAGGGGGTCGAGGCGCTGGTGCCCTACCGGGGCAGTGTCCACGAGGTGCTGGTGCAACTGGTCGGCGGCCTGCGTAGTGGCATGAGCTACAGCGGCGCGACCAGCCTGCCCGAATTCGCCGCCCGTGCCCGCTTTGTCCGCATGACCGACGCGGGCCTGCGTGAAAGCCTGCCGCATGATATCGAGGTCGATTGACGGGGGACGCGTGCTGAGCTACGAGTGCGGAGTGCTGAGTGCTGAGGATTAGATAGAGAAGG
>JBBSEL010000485.1:0-4378 GCA_038239755.1 Chloroflexia bacterium
CAGCGGCCCCGAATGGGACTCCCGTGGCTGGAGCCACCACTCCGCCCGCGAAACCCTCTTCTGGCTCGCCGCCGAAGCCTGCCTTCAGCTATAGGACTGAGCACTGAGGACTGAGCACTGAGCGATGAGCGATGCGCAATGAGGTACGAGGGATCAGGGATCAGGATCAGGATCAGAAATACGCAATACGCATCACGTTTCACGTTTCACGTTTCACGCAGAGGACTTCGCGTTGACAGTCAACCGGCGCATCAACTACCTCCTCCTCCTGGGCCTGACCACCGCCCTGGCCCTGCTCTTCCTCAACGCCAAGGGCACCGACGATGTCAAGGTCTGGGACCGCTGGATCCAGGAGATGCAGGCGCGCGGCATCCTCGGCGGCTACGCCGCGGTCGCCCCCGACTACCCCTACCCACCCCTCTCGTTCGTCCTCCTCTGGCTCGTCGCCAACGTCGCCGGGAAGATCACCGCCCTCGGCTGGCTCAGCATCAGCGAACTCACCGGCATCAAGCTCTCCCTGCTGGTCGGCCTCCTGCTGACCACCTTCGTCTTCTACCGGGTCACCCGCAATGGGTGGCTCACCATCGGCCTGCAACTGACCCTCATCCCCAACAGCGTCGATCTGGCCTACCTCGACATCTACTTCGCCCCCCTGCTGCTCGGCGCGTGCTGGGCCGCTCGGCGGCGCAACTGGCCCCTCTTCGCCGTCTGCTTCACCCTCACCTGCCTGATCAAGTGGCAGCCGATCATCCTCGCCCCCTTCTTCGCCCTCTACATCCTTGGCATCCGCCACCTGCGCGACTGGCGCACCGTCCCCTGGCGTCCGATCCTGGTCGGCGCGCTCCTCCCCGCCGGGGGGATCGCCCTCGCTGCCCTCGCCATCTTCGGCGGGGCCATCATCGCCACCCTGCAACACGCGGTCAGCTTCCCCGTCCTCTCCGCCCAGGCCCTCAATGTAGACTGGATCGTCACCTGGGCGCTGCATGTCTTCGACCCCGCCGCCTATGGCCCGCTGGCCGACGGGGCCATCGGCCTGATCACCCTGCCCCCCGGCAGCCCCGTCGCCCTCCTCTCCAAACTCCTCTTCTTCGCCGTCTATGGCGGCCTGCTCATCCGCTTCTTCGCCGCCCCCAAAACCTACGAAAACCTCCTGCGCTACAGCCTCCTCGGCTACCTCGCCTACTTCCTCCTCAATACCGGCGTCCACGAAAACCACCTCTTTCCCGCCATCCTCCTCACCGCCCTCCTGGCCGCGCTCAACCAAGAATACGCCGCCCTCTTCGTCATCTGGGCACTGGTCGCCAACCTCAACCCTTTCGTCTTCTACGGCATTGACGGGCGCGCCCTGCCCTTCAACCGCGTCATCTGGGGCCTGGATACCTCTCTCCTCCTCTCCGTCCTCTCCGTCGCCCTCTTCCTCGCCCTCCTCTGGCAGACCGTCACCGCCCCCGATCCCCCGCCGCCGCCCGCGCATGCGTCGATCACCCCATAGCCGCGCTTTCCGCCTTTTTCCGTCTCCAGTCTATATCGGTCGTATCAACCCCAACCCAAGCTGAAGGAGGGCGCACCCAGTGAGAACCGCCGAAGAAATCCTGCACGAGTTGGAGACACGGGGGACCGAAAAGACCCGCAAAACCTACCACCGCCACGGCGTGGGCGAAGACCAGTATGGAGTGAGTTACGCCGATCTCGGCGCGCTGAAGAAGCGGATCAAACGCGATCACCCCCTGGCCCAGCAACTCTGGGCGACCGGCAACCATGATGCCCGCATTCTGGCGACCATGATCGCCGACCCCGCCCAGATGGATACGGCACAACTCGACGCCTGGGCCGCCAGCCTGCAAAACTACGTCGAGACGGACGCCTTCGCGGGCCTGGCCGGAGCCAGCCCGGCGGCGCGGGCCTTTATGGAACGCTGGACCACCTCCGACGAAGAATGGCCCGGCAGCGCGGGCTGGCAAGTGCTGGGGCAACTGGCGCTGCACGATCCTACCTTACCCGACAGCTTCTTCGCGCCGTACCTGGCGATCATCGAGCGCGACATCCACACCCGGAAAAACCGGGTACGCCATGCCATGAACGGTGCCCTGATTGCCATCGGCACGCGCAACCCAACCCTGGAAGCCGCCGCCTTCGCCACCGCCGCCGCCATCGGCCCGGTGATCGTGGACCACGGCCAGACCGGATGTAAAACCCCCGACGCCATCGCCTACATTCGCAAAGTCCAGGCCCGACAGACCGAACGCGCCGGTCGCAAATAATAAGGATCCCCACACGCAGAACAACCCTGCGCACGCTACCCCATAAGCAAAATAACAAGCGGCAGGCAGCACACTTCAGATGTGCTGCCTGCCGCTTGTTGCTAACCAGTGCTCGCACTTGCTGATCCCCGCCCCACTGAAAATCCCGCCAAATTGCGCGCGTCACCCTCTTGACACCGCATCGTTTTCGTGATATATTAATGACGCATCATTGATGATGTATCATTAATGATGTGTCATCAACTGAAGGAGCAACCCGACCCGATGAATCGCACCGACGAACTCCGCTACCTGATTCTCGCCGCCCAGCGGGAGGGCAGCCGCCTCTTTGCCGAACAGGTCCGGCCCCTGGGCCTCACCCCGGCACAGGCCGAAGTCCTCAGCGTCCTCCATGCCGCCCAACCGCTCTCGTTGATCGAACTGGGCGACCACCTGGTCTGCGAATCGGGCAGCCCCAGCCGCCTCGCTAGCGGCCTGGTCGAGGCGGGCCTGGTCGCCCGCGTGCCCTCCCCCACCGACCAGCGCAAGGTCATGCTCTCACTCACCCCGCGCGGCGCAGAAGTTTACGCCCAGGTTGTCGAGATCGAGCAAAACTTCAACGGCCTCATCAGCGGCCTGGGAGACGACGCCACGCTGGACACGGTCATGGCCGCGCTCTGGCGCTTCGTCCAGGACAAACCTGCCGGGCAGGCCCTGGCCCGCCGCCTCCGCTATAACCAACCCTGAAGCCCACCACACAGATACCAGACAAGAAGGAATAACCCAATGATCCGCATTCATGCCATCCAAACCGGCACCGTTGCCATCAAAGCCAGCCAGGTCATAGGCCACGGCCAGGGTACCCGGCGACTACTCAACGTCCTGACCGATCCGCAATGGACGCAGCCCCTCCCCATTTACGCCTGGGTGATCGAACACCCCGAAGGTGTGATCGTGGTAGACACCGGCGAGACCGCCCACACCGCCAACCCCGGCTACTTTCCCCGCTGGAATCCCTACTACCGCCTGGCCGTGCGGGTCACGGTCGGGCCGGAAGAAGAGATCGGCCCGCAACTCCAGGGTCTGGGCATCGGCCCCCGCGACGTGCGCTGGGTGGTGCTGACCCATTTTCACACCGACCACGCGGGCGGGTTGGCCCACTTCCCCCACGCCGAGATCCTGACCACGCGGGAAGACTACCAGGCCGCCCGCACGCTCGCCGGGCGCATCAACGGCTTCCTGCCCCAGCACTGGCCCACCTGGTTCACCCCCCGCTTTGTGGCCCTCGCGCCCCGATCCGTCGGCCCCTTCCCGGCAAGCCACACCCTCACCCGCGCCGGAGATGTCCACATCCTGCCCACCCCCGGCCACACCCCCCACCATCTATCGGTGGTCTTTCAGGAGGGCGCGACCACCGTCTTCTTCGCTGGCGACACTTCGTACACCGAGCAACTGATGATCGAGCAGCAGGTGGACGGTGTATCCCCGAATGTGGCTGTGGCCGGGCAAACCCTCGCCCGCATCCGTGCCTATGCCCAACAAACACCGCTGGTCTACCTCCCCAGCCATGATCCGCAATCCGCCGCCCGGCTCTCCGCCCGCACGCCTGTCACCCTCGCCCCCCACCCCGCCCCATTGGCGGGAGCACTACGTCAGCAGGTGGCCCTTCCTGTATAACCGCACACGGACAAAAAGAGGCCAGGTTAGGCTTTCGTCCAACCTGGCCTCTTTTTGGGCGGGATCAGCGGGAACACCTCAAAGCCGTGTCATCCGTTTCCCAAATCCCTTGACCGCGCGCTGCGTCACTTCTTCTGGATAGCCAGATCGTCCAGTTCGACCAGCGCCGGGTCGTCCGCCGTGATCGCCAGCCCAGCCTCGAAGACGCGCCGGGTGTAGTTCTGCCCGGCCACGATCACCGTGTAGGTCTGCCCCCGGTCCAGTTCCGGCGCGGTCAGGTAGTAGCCATCCTGGTCGGCCACGCCGACGGCGGCGGCCAGTTCATCGCCCTTGCTGTTGTCCCAGTCCGCCAGGGTCGCGCCCGGTTTCAGCACCACAACCACGCCACCGGCGACCCCATTGCTGGTATCCGCGTCCACGATGCGGCCTTTCAGCACCACCCCGCTGCCGGAGGTTTGCGG
>JBBSEL010000486.1:0-4367 GCA_038239755.1 Chloroflexia bacterium
CCGTCCAGGTGTCCTGGCTCGGCGTATCGAAGCTGATGGTAAGGACATTGCCATACAAGGGGCTGGCATAGGACCCGGCGACGGAACCGTCGAGCCGCCACTGCTGACCGCCACCCAACCGTTCGCCAGGGGAACTATCCAGGCAGAGATAGGTCGGCAAACCCTGCAAGGAGGGATCGGTCTGGCAGGCGGCAACCACCAGGGGGCCGGTCCCGATCGGCACCGGGGTAGGCGTCGCGGTGGGGCTGGGGGGCGGCGGCGCATCGGCGCTCACCGGGATGACCGAACGGAACCGCACGGCTCCGCTAACGATCACCCCCGGATAGCAATATTCGTCGAAATTGGCGGCAAAATGCTGGAGCTGCTGGGTGGCCCAATCATAGGTCAACTCCAGCACCGTGAAGCGCCCCACCCGCCGCTGCGGGCAGGGGATTTGCGGCCCCGTCACCCCCACGCCCGGTGCCGAGTAATACCCCGAGTTGTCAGGGTGCGGGACCAGATAAGATCCCAGGTGGAACAAATTGTTTGGCTCGGCGGCAAAGGTCACTTTCCACCAATCCGTCCCCTGCACATCGATAGTAATCTGGTCGCCGTCGCCCCCACTGGCACCGAAATGGTAAGTGCGGTCGGTCAGCACCCAGGTGATTGTTGGGGTCGTCGCGGTCAAGGCCATCATCCCGGCACAGAGGACCGTATCGCTGCCCACCGGCGTGGATAGACCGGGGCACCCGTCAAGAGGACCACTGCGCAGGGGAAAGGGGGTGTGGGTGGGCAGGGCCTCCCCTTGGGAGACCGGAGCAGGCGCGGGCGAGTACACATGCGGGGGAAGCCGACCCAACCCCGGCAGCACGACCAGCGCTCCGTAGACCACCCCCGCCAGTAGTAGCGCGAGGATCTGCTCTGGGCGGCGGGCACCTATCACATCGGGTTGCGGCTCGAATTGATCCCAGATGGGGTAAACCAACGCGATCAGCAGCCCCAGTTGGAGGAGACCTAGCACATCGTTGAGGAAATTGCCAGCGAGCAGGCGATTTACGAACAAACCCGCGATGGTGAGCGCGACCAGCCCATAAACCCCCCAGCGCCGCCCCTGCCAGATGCCAACCAGGCAGGCGATTTCAAGCAGGGTACTAAGAAAAGCGAGGGGGGCGATAGCGGCTAGCGAGGGATCCGGTCCCTCGTGATAGGAACCAGCCAGCAGCACAGCCAACAAACTCAGGATATCCAGCACGATCTCTACAATCAGAAATGCGCTCAGGCAGCCGCTGCGCGGGGGCGGCGGGCGGGGGGGTTCCCACTCCCCAGACAATACCTGTGGGTCCAGATCGGGCACCGGCGGCTGGCGCAGCGGGGGGTCGGATGGCGGCAGGGATGAAAACATCGGCGGTTCTCCAGAACGACCATGCAGGCGGTTTAAACAAGGGGGTCCCGGCGGGGGAGCGGCCTAGCGGGCGAAGCCCAGCCCTTGCGCCCGCATACTGGCCCAGGTGTGGCCGATGATCAGGTGGTCGAGCACGTCGATGTCCAGCAGCTTGCCCGCCGCGACCAACTGCTCGGTTACTTCAATGTCCTGGCGCGAGGGGGTGGTGTCGCCGCTGGGGTGGTTGTGGGCGATGATCACCGCCGCCGCGCCCTGGCGCACCGGCTCGCGGAACACGTCACCGACCCGCACCAGGCTGCTATTGATGCTGCCCTGATGCACGTTCTGGATCTTGATCACCTGGTGCTTGGTGTTCAGCAGGACGCATTTCAGTACCTCTTGCTCCAGCGGGCGCATCTCCAGCACCAGCAGGGGGCCGAGCTTGTCGGGGCGGTCCACGGTCAACCGCTCGCCCGGTTCGGCCAGCAACAGCCGTCGCCCCATCTCCAGCGCCGCTTTGAGTTGCGCCACCTTGGCCTCACCCAGCCCGTGCAACGCTTCCATTTCGCTGAACGGCACCCGCGCCAGCCCGCTCAACCCGTGATAGTCGCGCAGCAGGCGCTGGGCCAGTTCGAGGACCGTCTCGCCCGCCGTGCCGACCCGTAGCAAAATCGCCAGCAGTTCGGCATCGGAGAGGGTCGCCGCACCCAACGCTTTCAGCTTTTCGCGGGGCCGATCCCCGGCGGGCAGATCCTTGAGCGTGGGCCGGGCGGGCGGGCCTGCGTCCTCGTCCACTCGTTGGCGGCTCACCGCACCGTCGGGCGAGTAGAGGGTCACCTGGGGGCCCATAGGCCCGGCAGCGGTCTGCTTCTTGCGAGTAGTTGTCATGGCGCTCCTGCAAGGACCACGAGAATCGTGTGATAGGCAGGCGGATTGTAGCAGTTTCCGCCCGAAAACACAAGTGGGAATCAGGGGCCGAGGGTCCGCGATCCGTTTTCGACGGGCATCACAACCCCGACCCCCGATCCCGGACCCCCGACCCCCGATCCCTGGCCCCGCGCCAGGTTTGCACAGGTGGCGGGCAGAATGCTATAATGGGGCGCACAGTTTCTTGCGCCGGTATCTGTTTGTGGTGATGCGCGCCGGGGGATTGGTGACGTTTTTTGTAATGAAGGGGGGGACGCCAGGATGTCTGGACACTCCAAATGGGCAACGATTAAACGAAAGAAAGAAGCGACCGACTCCAAGCGCGGCCAGTTGTTTACCAAGCTGTCCCGCGAAATTCAGGTGGCGGTGCGCGAAGGCGGCAGCGACGCAGAAATGAACTTCCGCCTGCGGCTGGTCGTGCAGCGGGCGAAAGCCGAAGGGATGCCAGCGGAAAACATCACCCGCGCCATCGCGCGCGGCAGCGGCACCAACGCCGGGGGCGCGGCCTACGAAGAGATCATGTATGAAGGCTACGGCCCGGCAGGCACCGCATTGATGGTGGCGGCGCTGACCGACAACCGCAACCGCACTGTGGCCGACGTGCGCAGCATCTTCACCCGCTTTGGCGGCAACCTGGGCGAAGCCGGGTCGGTGGGCTGGATGTTCGACGCGATGGGCCTGATCACGATCGAACTGGGGCCAAAGCAAACCGCCGAAGACGTGGAATTGCTGGCGATTGACGCGGGCGCGCAGGACGTGAAGTCCGACGAGGACGAGGTGGAAGTCTACACCGAGTTCACCGAACTCAAAGCGGTGGAAGAAGCGCTGCGTGCTCAGGGACTGAACATCGTCACGGCAGAGACCACGATGGTGCCGAAGACGATGATCAGCGTGGACGGTGACAAGGCCCAATCCAACCTGAAGATGATTGACCGGCTGGAAGAACTCGACGACGTGCAACAGGTCTACACCAACCTGGAGTTGTCGGACGAGCAGGTGGCCGCACTCACCTAATCGGGGGAGCGGCCAATAGACCTCATGCGCCGGGTGCCGGGGGGAGTATGCAAGAGGATCAGCAGAGCGTACACCCCTACAAGGGGCTGGTACTGGGGATCGACCCTGGTACCGCGATCATGGGCTATGGGCTGGTCTCCTACGCTCCCGGCACCCCCGACGAGGACGTGGGCGCGGCGGCCTGGCTCGGCATGAGCGGGCTACAGGCGGCAGACTGGGGCGTGATCCGCACGCCCGCGCATATGCCGCTGATCGAGCGCCTCCCCCGCCTCTATGACGGCGTGATGCAGGTGATCCGCCAGTTCCAGCCGAGCATCGTCTCCATCGAGGAACTGTTCTTTAATAAGAACGTGACCACGGCTATGTCGGTGGGTCATGCGCGGGGGGTCGTCATCCTGGCCGCCGCGCATTCCGGGCTGCCCATCGCGGAATACACGCCGATGCAGGTCAAGCAAGCGGTGGTCGGCTACGGTCGGGCGACCAAGGATCAGGTGCAGCAGATGGTGCGGGTGCTGCTGAACCTCGAATCGATCCCGCAACCCGACGACGCCGCCGACGCCCTCGCCATCGCCATCACCCACCTCCACACCCACCAGTACGAGTCGCTGCTGGCCCGACAAGTGTGAAGTTTGAGGTTTGAGGTTTGAGGTTTGAAGTAAACGCTTCTACTTCATGTTTCATACTTCAAACCTTAAACCTCAAACCTCAAACCTCCACAAATGCCGATACCCAAACAACGACTCGATCTATTGCTGGTAGAGCGGGGACTGGCCGAGAGCCGGGCGCAGGCCCAGGCGTTGATCATGGCTGGGCATGTGCTGGTGGGCGGGCAGCCAGCCACGAAACCGGGGATGGCGATTGTCACCAGCGCAACGGTGGAATTGAAGGCTACCCTGCCCTATGTCAGCCGGGGCGGGCTGAAGCTGGCGCGGGCATTAGAGGCGTTCGGGCTGGCCGAGCGGGTGGCGGGGCAGGTGGCGCTGGATGCGGGGGCCTCGACCGGGGGATTCACCGATGTGCTGCTCCAGGCCGGGGCGGCGCGGGTCTACGCCGTGGATGTGGGCAA
>JBBSEL010000487.1:0-4350 GCA_038239755.1 Chloroflexia bacterium
CGATGGTGTCCGCAGCGGCCTGCTCCCAGGGCTGGAGCGGGCGGTAGTCCAGATACGGCCCCTGCGGCGTCGGGGTGATCGTGCCCGCCGCGTCCATCTCCACAAAATGCAACTCGCTCGACACCACATGGGGCTGGCCGCTGGGGGTCGGTCGGGCGTCGGTGATGTCTTGCTGGATGGCGAACAGCGCGCGCGGGGTCGCGGGCGCGTCCACCCGCGTGTCCACCAGGATCGCCCCGCGCTGCATCAACCCGCGATAGCGCTCCAGCAGGATGTCGATGGTGCGGTCCAGCAGGGGATGGCCGGGGGCCACGAACAACGCCGGGGGTTTGCGCTCCACCCGGATGCGCGCCTTGTCGAAGCAGATGCGCTCATAGCGGCGGGCCAGCGGGTGCCCACTCACCGTCGCTAGGCGGCGCACCTCGGCGGGCACATGGGTGATCTCGTAGCGTTCAGCCTCGCGGTCCAGGATCGTGCCGCCCACATGGTCGAACCCGGCGCGGAAGAAGGCGGCGATATAGTAGGGCACCAGGCGGTTCAACTCGGCCCGTTGCAACTGTTCGCGCAACGTCTTGACGATGCCCGGGCCAAAGAGGGTCACGTTCAGCGCTTCCTGCTCCAGCACCATCTCGACGTGCTCGCGGCTGACTGCCTCACCAATGCGCCGCTGCATCCAATTGCGTGTTTCCGGCGTTTCGGCTTCCAGCACGGCATCCATCATCAGCTTGCGCAGGTCGTCGCCCTCGAACAGCCGGCCCAGCACGTCGAACACCCGCCCGCCCAGCGCCTCGCGCATCTCTTCCAGCTTGGCGAACAGGGTATCGAAGACCTGGCCCTCGCGGGTCTTGTAGGCCACCAAATTCCAGACAAAGCACTTCTCCTGCTGGCCGAAGCGATGGATGCGGCCAAAGCGCTGTTCCAGGCGGTTGGGGTTCCAGGGCAGGTCATAGTTGACCATCAGGTGGGCCTTTTGCAGGTTGATGCCCTCGCCTGCCGCGTCGGTCGCCACCAGGATCAGCACCTCGGGGTTGTTGACGAACTCCTCTTGCTGCTTGCGCCGCTCGTCGCGCCCCAGCCCGCCATGAATGCGGGCCACTGCATCGGGGTCGTGGAGCAGCTTGCTGATCTCCTCCACCAGGTAGTCCAGCGTGTCCTTGTGTTCGGTGAAGATGACCAGCTTGAGGCGGTGGTGGTTCTGGTCGAACATCTCGGCCCGGTTGAACAGCAGATCGCGCAGCTTGACCCACTTGGTGTCGATGTGGGCGTCGAGCAGGGCTTTGGCCCGCCGTTCCAGGTCACGCAGCACGGTGATCTCGGCACGCAGCTCGTGCAGGGTGGTGGACGCGCTGGCTGCATCCACGATGTGCTCCACCTCCTGTTCGGGCCGTTCGTCCAGATCATCGTCCAGGTCTTCGATGCGGGTGCTGTTCAAGCGTACATCGGCGGTCAGCACCAGGTGATCGGCCTGGCCCGACTGCTGCCGTTTTTCTTCCAGCGTCTTATACAGCCGTTCGCGGCGGCGGCGCAGCGATTCGTAGATCGCTTTGGGCGACGAGGCCAGGCGGCGTTGCAGCACGGTCAAGGCGAAGCCAACGATGGCCCGGCGCTTCTTGGCGTCGCCCCCGGTCGCTCCGGCGGCCCGCGCCTCGGCATCCCGCACGGCAGCGTCGGCCCGCCCCATCTGCTCACGCACGTAGGCCGTCACCCGGTCATAGAGGTCTTGCTCGCTCGGCCCGTCGGGATCCGCGCTCAGCTCGTATTGCACGGTGTCGGCCTGCCGGTCGGGGAAGAGGGGATGGTTATCGAAGTCCACCAGGTCTTCCTTAAGCCGCCGGCACATCAGGTCCGACACATCATCCTGGTGAATGCCGGGTCGGTACCGGCCCTCAAAGCGGTCGGGATCGAGCAAGGCCAGGAACAGCTGGAAATCCGGCTCTTTGCCGTGGTGGGGCGTGGCGGTCATCAGCAGATAATGGCGGGTCTTCTCGCCCAGCACCTTGCCCAGCTTGTAGCGGGCGGTCTCGCGCAGGTCGCCGCTGGTGTCGTAGCTGGCGCTCATCTTGTGCGCTTCATCCGCGACCACCAGATCCCACTCGGTCTGGCGAATGCGCTCCAGGTTTTCCTCTTGCTTAAGCAAGTCAATGCGGGCGATGACTAGTCGGTGCTCCTCGAACGGGTTGCCTACCGCCTGCTCGATCTCCGAGCGCCCGACGATGCGGAAATTCAGGTCGAACTTCTGGGCCAATTCGTCCTGCCACTGTTCGGCCAGGTTGGCTGGCACCACGATCAGGCAGCGTTCCAGTTCGCCGCGCAGGACCAGCTCCTTGATCAGCAGGCCGGCCATGATCGTTTTGCCCGCGCCGGGGTCATCGGCCAGGAGGAAGCGCAAGGGTTGGCGCGGGAGCATACGCTCATAGACCGCCTCAATCTGGTGGGGCAGAGGCTCGACCCGCGACACGGTAATACCCAGGAACGGGTCGAAGAGGAAGGCCAGGCGGATGCGGAAGGCCTCCATCACCAGCTTGAAGCGCTCGCCATCCCCGTCAAAGGCCCATTGGCTGTCGGCCTCTTCGATGATCAGATCGACGGCCTGCCAGGCGTAAACGAGGCGCTGGTCCACATGACCGGTCTGCTCATGGCGGTAGACCAGATTAACCGTGGTGTCATTGAACCACTGCACGTCCACAACCGTCACCGGGCCGTCGGGCAAAATACCCCGGACCCGCACATCTTTCTGCAACTCCTTGAGTTGGGCCATGCCCGCAAGACCTTTCCGGCAAAAGGGTGAAACGACCAGAAAATCAATCTCTGGTCATTGTAGTAGGGGACAGCACGCGGGCAGACGAGTAGCGACTGCTTGGGGGCCAACCTCATCGCGCCTGCTTCACACGGCTCGTAGGCTGGATTCTAACACTTTTGGATCTAGAGGGCAAACCTCCTCCTCCTTCTACTCCTGAAGCAATGCTTCCGCATCAGTTCTAACCTCGCGCTATAGCGTTGTATCTGGTCCGCCGACTAGCAGTATTTCCACTGCCGCTCTCGATAGCGTGTCGGCTGGGGCAGGGCTTCCGCCTGGTTGTTTTACCTGATGTGGGTCCATTCCCCTCTATAGTGGCCTATTTAGTGCCACGCCTCCGGTCCCGCAAAGCCTGGGCATGCTCCAATACCGATGCACGTTCGGCGGCGCTCAGTTCTGGACCGAGGGCAACAATCGCTGTCGTCCATTCCCCCAGGGACGCAGTAGAGTCAGCCTTATTGGGGTTTTGCATCAGTTCATCGAGTGTTAAATCTAGTACATCTGCTATAGCTTGCAAAATGTCTACTGTGCCAGTGCGTTTACCTTTTTCGATGTCGCTAATGTAGTTTTGGCTAATGCCTACTTCGCGCGCTAATTTCTCCTGACTCCATGTCCGCGCTTTGCGCCGTTGCCGGATGATCTCCCCAGTCATAGGTATGAACCCTCCCCAGCAGCATTATAGCACTTTGCGATATTAGACGAGAGGCCCTCTATAATGAATTCTCCTACTCATGACTAAATAGCAACTATGGTTATTGACTTACATCGCAATAAGCGGTATAATTATCGCAGAGAGCGGTAATAAAGAGCACGAGCACGAGGAGTACAGCATGAATGGTTCAATTATCCGTCAGGCCCGCAAGGCAAAGGGGCTAACCCAACTACAATTAGCTGACCGGGCTGGAACGGTCCAATCAGTTGTGGCAGAACTAGAGAAAGGCACACGTACCAGTGCCAGTCTGCGGACCGTAAAAGGGCTGGCAGCGGCTCTGGATCTAAAGGTTGATGATCTGCTCTCGGAATGTCAGGAAGCGGCCCACGCGGTCGCATGACACGAAAAGGTTCCTAAGCTGAGCGATTGTCGGAAGCATG
Source organism: Chloroflexia bacterium (assembly GCA_038239755.1). GTDB lineage: Bacteria > Chloroflexota > Chloroflexia > QHBQ01 > JAICKM01 > JBBSAN01. The sequence goes on from JBBSEL010000487.1 coordinate 3,890, forward strand.
CGCCACAGGAGATCGCCTATGTCTGTACCCGCAGCACCGCGAAGAGTGGCTCCGCAAGTATTGGGATGTGTGCCCATCTGCGCGCTCACCTAGGTGCAGGCGATAGCCGCCCTCGCTGACCTTAAACTACGGTTGGTGCGTGGAGTGGTGGAGTTGGCTCAGTAATCCGTTTGGTCTTCCTCGCTGCCGAGCCTTCTGTAGACGCTGCAGAGTCTCGACCGCTTGGATCATCGGCGTGATGACCGCTAGTGGTCCGGTCTCATATGTGCCCACGTTCCTTGAGCTGCTCACAGTCGCCGCGCGGTGATGTTTGGTCAAAATCTCACATCCTGTGGTTGTAAAACCTGTACCTATTAACCGAGCTATCGTCTAGAAGGAGTTACCCGATGCGTACTCGCAAAAAGCCCAACACGCCGCCCCCGGATGTTTCGGTGCCCGATCCACCCGAAACGCCCACCACG